>NZ_JBEYZW010000045.1:0-57163 GCF_040646215.1 Streptomyces sp. NPDC046215
CTCCCGCGTACTGGGCGTACTCGGGTGATGCGACAACGCGGCGAGGTGCCGTGCCGGGCGTCGCGGCCCCGGGCTGATCCGTAAGACACGCCCTAGCGGTCCCGGTCCCCGGGCTTGCGGTCCCGCATGGCCTCGATGCCCGCGATGACCGTCTCCAGGGCGAAGGCGAATTCCCGCTCGCGCCGCTCGGAGACCGAGACGTCCTGCTGCGCCTGGAGCACCTCGGCCGACTCCTGGTAGGACGCCGTGAACTCCTCCCGGGCCGCGAGGGCCCGGGCGACCTGCTGGTAGTACTCGTCCATGCTCACGCCCGCGGCCCGGCAGTGCTCCTGGTGCAGCGCCTCGATCGTGCTGAAGCCGTAGACGAACTGGAACAGGGCGGACAGCGCCCCGGTCACGTCCTCCTGCGGCAGGCCGCTGCGCCGCATCACCGACAGGGTGGCGTCGGCGAAGGCCATCGAGTGCGGCCCGATGTTGAGGTACCGGCCGACGAGCTGGGCGACCCAGGGGTGGACGACGAGGCTCTTGCGGTACTCCAGGGCGAGGCGGCGCAGGTGTTCGCGCCAGTCGACGCTCTCGTCGGAGACGTCGGGGACGGCCATGTCGGCGTTGGCCTCGTCGAGGGCGAGCTCCAGGAGGTCGTCCTTGTTGTCGACGTACCAATAGACGGACATCGCCGTCACGCCGAGCTCGGTGGCCAGCCGGCGCATCGAGAACTTCGCCAGGCCCTCGGCGTCCAGCAGCCGGACCGTGGTCGCCAGGATCCGTGGCAGGTCGAGGGCCGCGCCGTCACCGGCCGCGCCGGTCCTGCGCCGGGGAGCCGTCTTCCCGGCGAGCCAGACGCTCGCCCGTACGTCTCCCGCGCGGTCGCCGCTCGCCATGCGCGCTCTCCTTGTCGACTGCCCGGTGGTTCGTACCGAATGCTAGGCCCTGCCGGACGGGCGCCCGCACCCCTGTGACCTGGGGCGGGCCCGGCTCCGGGGCGCCCCGGAGCCACCGGCCCGGGGCGCTACGCGGCCTGGTCCGCCGGCGCGGCCCGTGCCCGTTCCGCCCGGCGCAGCAGGACCGCCGCGAGGATGCCGCCCGCGAGGACCGCCGCCGCGCCGACCAGCTGGCTGGACTGCACGCCCGAGGCGAAGGCGTCCTCGATGGCGTGGCGCTCCTGCGGTGTGCGGGCGTGGGCGAGCGCCGCGGGCAGGGAGCCCGCTCCGGCGGCGACGGCGGGGAGCAGGGCCGCGAAGCGGGAGTTGAGGACGGCGCCGAGGACGGCGACGCCCAGGCCGTTGCCGCACTCCTGGAGGGTGCCGTTGACGCCCGCGCCCACGCCGGCCTTCTCCGGCGGGATGGCCGACATGATCGCGTTGGCCATGGCGGGCATGGCCAGGGCGATGCCGGTGCCCATCACGACGAGGCCGAGCAGCATCCCGCCGTAGCCGTCCCGGCCGAGGACGGCGATGGCCGTGAGCCCGGCGGCGAGCAGGCCCATGCCGCCCGCTATGGACAGCGGGGTGCCGACCTTCTGGAGCAGGCGGACGCCCACGCCCGTGAGGTTGAGGAGGACGATCACCAGCGCCAGCGGGGACATCCGCAGGCCCGTCTCCAGCGGGTCGTAGTGCAGGACGAGCTGGAGGTGCTGGCCGAGCAGGAAGAACGAGCCGCCCATGCCGAAGGCGACGAGGATGGAGCCGGAGACGGCGCCGACGAACCTGCTGTTGCGGAAGAAGTGCATGTCGAGCATGGGGTACGGGATGTGCCGCTCCCACAGGGCGAAGGCCGTGAGGGCGGCCAGCCCGGCCGCGGCGGCGATCAGGACCCGCGCGGACGTCCAGCCGTGCTCGGGGCCGGAGATGATCGCGAAGACGATGCCGGTCATGCCGACGGTGGACAGCAGCGCGCCGAGCAGGTCGGGCCGGTCGCCCGAGGGGTTCTTCGACTCGGGCACGAGCTTGACGACGGCCAGCAGGCCGAGCAGCGCCACCGGCAGGTTGATCAGGAAGATCGAGCCCCACCAGAAGTGGTTGAGGAGCGCGCCGCCGATGAGCGGCCCGGCGGCGAAGCCGAGGGAACTCACCGCGCCCCACAGGCCGATGGCCTTGGCGCGCTCGTCGGCGTCGAAGACCTGGACGATCACGGCGAGGGTCGTGGTCATCAGCAGCGCGCCGCCGACGCCCATGCCCGCGCGGGCGGCGATCAGCTGCCCGGTGCTCTCGGAGAGGGCCGCGAGGAGCGAGCCGAGGCCGAAGACGCCCAGGCCCAGGGCGAGGAGCTTCTTGCGCCCGTAGCGGTCGGCGGCGCTGCCGGCGGTGAGCAGCAGGCCCGCCTGGACGAGCGAGTAGGCGTTGATCATCCACTGGACGTCGGAGGTCGCGGCGTCCAGGTCGGCGGTGAGCGAGGGGATGGCGACGGTGAGCACCGTGTTGTCGAGCAGCACGGTGAGCTGCGCGAGACAGATGACGCCGAGGATCACCCAGCGGGTGGGGTTGCGCTGTGGTCGCCCGTCGGCGGTGCCGGGCGAGTCGGTGGTCGTGGCGGTCATACAGGAGCCCCCCTTGTACGGCGTATGGCCAGCAAGCGCTCTACACCGTACAGAGGAGTTCTACGCTGTACAACTCTTTTTGCCGGACACCGGGCCGCTACCCGGATTCGCCCGGCGGCGCGGCCTTGATGAGGTACCCGGACCCGCGCCGGGTGTGGATCATCGGCTCGCGCCCGGCGTCGATCTTCCGGCGGAGGTAGGAGATGTAGAGCTCGACGACATTGGCGCGGCCGCCGAAACCTCCGTAGCCGCCGAAGCCGCAGGACCAGACCCGGTCGAGGATGAGGGGCTTGCTGAGCACCCGCCCGGGGTTGCGCATCAGGAAGCGCAGCAGGGCGAACTCGGTGGCGGTCAGCCGGATCTCCGCGCCGGCCCGGGAGACCGTACCGGTGTCCTCATCCAGCACCAGGTCCCCCACGGTCAGCGCGTGGCGCGAGGCAGTGGTCGTCGTGGTCATGGGGACGAGGCTGGCGGCGGGAGCTGAGAAGGCTCTTTCGGCTCTCTGTGATTCGGCTGAGAATCGCGCCCGGGAAGCGGAGGCATCGGCTCCGGCAACGCGGCCGGGAACGACACAGGCCCGGCACTCTTTCGAGTGCCGGGCCTGTGTTCTGAGTAGCGGGGACAGGATTTGAACCTGCGACCTCTGGGTTATGAGCCCAGCGAGCTACCGAGCTGCTCCACCCCGCGACGGTCGAGAAGCCGGATCCATCGGAACCGGTTCCTCGGCTGTGCGCTCGGCAGGATTCGAACCTGCAACCTCTTGATCCGTAGTCAAGTGCTCTATCCGTTAAGCTACGAGCGCTCGGCTTTCCGGCGGTTTTTCTTGCCGGTCGGCGTTGCGTGGACAACATTACATGAACTGCGCCGGGACGCGAAATCCATTACCCACACCCGTGCTGAGCTGCGAAAACAGCCCTCCAGCAAGATCATCCACAGCTGGTCGGCGGCCCGCCCGCCCATGCGGAAAGCCCCGGCCGTCACGAGGACGGCCGGGGCTTTCCGGCACCTGCGGAGGCGGAGGGATTTGAACCCTCGATGGGCTTTAAGACCCAAACCGCATTAGCAGTGCGGCGCCATAGACCGGACTAGGCGACGCCTCCAGCTCACCCGCGCATGCGCGAGTGGTGCGTGCAGATGATGACACAGCCTTGCGGCCCGTCACCAATCGATCCCTACGGTACCGGGATTCCCCCGGCCAGGGCAAAGACGTATCCGGCGCGCAACGCGTTGCCCGCGGGCGCGTTAGAGGGGTGAGGGGTTCGGCCGGGCTCTCCCGGGCCCGCCGCCCCTCGCGCACCGACCCGAACGGCACACCCGTCCCCCGCACCCCTGGAGTCCCCGATGTCGCTCCGCCGGCTCACCGTCGCCACCGCCGTCCTGGCGCCGGCCCTGCTCACCCTCCCCGTCAGCCCGGCCGGCGCGCTGCCCCTGCCGCTGCCGGTCGCGGAGGACGCCCCGGGCGACCACCTCACCATCACCGTCACCGACAGCGGGAAGTTCGACGGCACGCACACCTTGTACTGCCACCCCACCGGCGGCACGTACTCCCCGGCGCACGCCGAGGACGCGTGCGCGCAGCTCGACGGCGAGACGCGGTGGGGCAAGGACCCCTTCGCGCCCGTGCGGAGCGACGAGACCTGCACCATGATCTACGGCGGCGACGCGCGGGCCCGGGTGGAGGGCCGGTGGGCGGGCCGCCCCGTCAAGGCGGACTTCAACCGGACGAACGGGTGCGAAATGGCGCGCTGGAACACGCTTTCAAGCCTGTTCGAGAACCCGAAGTCCACCCCCAAGAACTGACACGAGGGGCATGTCCGGCCTGCGGCGGGACGCCCCGTGGCGCTCCGTCGGCGCGCCTCGCCGCACGCGTCGTCCGCCGTCGCGCCCGCCTCCGCAGCCCGTAGACTTCCCTCCAGTGACACGCCACGGGGCGCCGGAGACACGTGCGGCGAGGCCCGGCGCGGTCGGCAAGGAAGCGGTAACCAGGGAGGAAGCGTCGTCGTGAGCAGCAGGCCATCCCGAGGCGCTGCTCGCCTCGCAGCCATACTCGACGCTTTGCCCGACGCCTTGTTGCTCGTCAATTGCAACGGCACGGTCGTCAACGCCAATCACATAGCTCTCGAAACCTTCGAGGTGCCCGGCACCGGGCTCGTGGGCCGTGGACTCCTCTCCCTGCTCCCGGATTTCGACTCCCGGCGGATCCCGGGCTCGATGCGGCTCCCCGACAGCGACGACGGCCGGACGAAGCCGACGCGGATGGTGGCCCGGCGCACGGACGGTACGGAGTTCCCCGTCGAGGTGACGAGCGCCAATCTGGAGGACGGCCGGACCCCGTACGCCGACCACTCCCCCTACACGGGGGACGAGCTGCTGATGCTCGTCGTCCGCGATCTGACGGGCACCCTCGACACCGAGGCCGAACTCGCCCGCCAGCAGCGCCAGACCGAGATGATCCTGCGCGCGGCGGCCGAGGGCGTCGTGGGGGTGGACACCGACGGCAAGGTCGTCCTCGTCAACCCCTCCGCCGCGCAGATCCTCGGCTACCGGGCCAGTGACCTCGGCGGCCGCGAGCTGCACCCGCTGATCCACCACTCGCGGCCGGACGGCACGCCCTTCCCGTTCGACGAGTCGCCGCTCGCCGACACCCTGCGCTCCGGGCGGAAGCACCGGGTGCGCGGGCAGGTGCTGTGGGCCAAGGACGGCCGTTCGGTGCCCGTCGACATGACGACCGCGCCCGTGCGCGACGGCGACCAGCTCGTCGGCGCGGTGATGACCTTCACCGACCGCCGCTCCTACGACGCCCTCGCGGCGCGCCACGAGCAGTTGCTCGCCGTGCTGGACACGTCGTTGCGCGGGCCGCTGGACCAACTGCGCGGGGAGCTCGGGGGGCTGGCCGCCGACCCCGCCGGGCAGCTGTGGCCCGAGGCCAATCAGATCCTCCATCACCTTTCCGCCGGGTACGCGCGGATGACGACGCTTGTCGACAATGTCCTGGAATATCAGCGGCTGGACGCGGGGGAAACCAAGCTCGACAAGACCAAAGTCTCCCTGGACGAGGTCGTGGCGGCCGGTGTCGACGGCGCCGTCGAGCTGATCGGTCCCGGCCGGGCGCAGTTCGCCGTGCACGCGCCGGCGATCGAGGCCGAGGTCGACGCGGCCCGGTTCGCCCAGGCGCTGGCGCACCTGATCGCGGATGTGGCGGGGGTCGACGCGACGGGCGGCACGCGGGCGGGCGCGGGCGCCGGTTCCGGTACGGGTGACTCGACGATCGTCGTCGCGGCGGCACAGCGCGGCGAGGTCGTGCGGATCGAGGTCCGCGGCCCGTACCCCGGGGGCGACCCGGTGCACGAGCCGATCGTGCGCGGCATCGTGCGCGGTCACGGCGGGGTGCTCCAGACGCACGACGTGCCGGGCGCGGGCGGCAGCGCCTACGTCCTGGAGGTGCCGGTCTCCGCGAAGGCCGGGCCGGTGACGGCGTCGTCGTCCTCGGAGCGGCTGACGGCCATGGACACGATGAACGCGACGACGGTCATGCCGGTGCCGTCGCAGCGGGCGCGCGGCACGGGCGCGGCGCCGGCGCCGCGGGAGACCGCGGCGAAGGCGGACGGTGACTCTCCTGCGGCGGAGCCGCAGCCGCAGCCGACGGGGCGTCGGCGGGCGCGTCCTCGTGCGGAGGAGGAGCGGCCTCCTTCCGGGGACGGCCCGGGCGGCTCCGAGGCCGCGGGCCGGGTGCCGGCGCAGGCCGCGGCGGCCCCGACCGGCCGCCGGGCGCGGCGGGGACAGGCCGCCGAGCCGGAGGCGCCGCGGGCGGCGTTCGCACTGCCGCCGGCGGAGGCGGACCGCACGCCGGAGTCGGGGCTGCCCGCCGCGCTCGGTCCGGCGGCGGCGCCGACCGGCCGCCGGGCGCGGCGCGCCCTCACGGAGACCCCGGAACGGTCCATTCCGGGCCAGACCCATGCCGAACCGTCCGGGCCGCGGGCGCCGTTCGCGCTGCCGCCGGCTGACGCGGACCGCACGGGTCCGGCGGAGGCGGGGGCCGTCCGGCCCGGCCCGGTTCCGCAGGAGACGGGCCAGGCGGCGCCCCACCTCGGCCGGACCGGTTCGTTCCTGGCCGATCCGGGCCCGGCGTCGCCGGCCGGTCCGGTACCGGCGGGCGACGGCACGGGGACGCAGGCTGCCCGGCCGGGCCCGTTCCGGCGGGAGTCCACCGACGGATCCGACGGCCGTTCGGCCGGGCCCGGCGCGGTGCCTGCCGCGCGCCCGGGCGGCGCACCCGGTACGGCCCCGTACCCGCAGAACCCCGCCGACGCTGCGGGCCGCCCCGGCGGTGGGAACGGACCCGGGGCGCCCCATCTCGGGCGGACGGGAGCATTCGTCAACGGTCAGGACCCGACGGACGGTCCGGGCGACCCCGGCCCGTACGCGCAAGCCGGTGCGTCTCCGACCGGACCCGGCTCAGCGCCTGCCGGACCGATCCGGCCCGGCCCCGGAGTGCCGGGCGGTCCCGGCACGGCGGTGCCTCTCGGGCGGACCGGGTCGTTCGTGACCGAGCAAGGCCCGGCGGACGGTCCGGGCGGCCGTGGGCCGCACCCGCAGCCCGGCGCGGCGCCTGCCGCGCGCCCGGGCGGCGCACCCGGTACGGCCCCGTACCCGCAGAACCCCGCCGACGCTGCGGGCCGCCCCGGCGGCGGGAACGGCCCCGGGGCGTACCCGCAGGCCGGTGCGTCTCCGACCGGACCCGGCTCAGCGCCTGCCGGGCCGGACCGCCTCGGCCCGGACGTGCCCGGCGCGGGCCGGACGAACCGTCCCGGCGCCGGAAACCACGGTGGACCCGGCCCGTTCCCGGCCGACCAGGTCCCGGCCGACGTCCGCCCCGGCCCCGGTGGCCCGTACCCCCAGCCCACCGGAACGGACGGGGCGAACGGCCCCCGCGCCGTGGGCGGGGGGCCGGCGAACCGTCCCGGTGACCCCGCAGCCGGGCACCCCGGCGCGGCCGCCCACCCGAACCGCCCCGGCTCCGGCCCGTACCCCGGCCCGGACACGGACGCTTCGCCCGGCGCGGAGCGGGCCGACGGCCCCTACCCCGCGGGCCAGGGCCCGGCCGACCGCCCCGGCGGCCCGTACCCCCAGCCGGGCCCGGGCGCATCGCCCGGTACGAACGGAACTGACGGCCCGCTCCCCGCAGGCCACAGCCCGGCCACGCGCCCCGGCACGCCCGGCAACCCCTACCCCCAGCCCAACCCCGACGCGGCACTCGGGCCCGACCGAGCGAACGCCCCGCACCCCGCAGGGCAAGGCACCGCCCGCCACGCCGGTGCCGCATCCGGCACGCCCACAGCCGCGAACCCCGGCCCGTACCCCGACAACCAGGGCCCCGGCGGCCCCTACCCGCAGCCGGGCCCGGGCGCGGCGCCCGGCACGAACGGAACTGACGGCCCGCACCCCGCAGGCCGGCGTCCCGGCGCAGTGCCCGGTACGAACGGCGCCGACGGCCCCTACCCGGCAGCCCACGGCCCGGCCGACCGCCCCGGCGGCCCGTACGCCCAGCCGAACCCGGACGCGGCGCCCGGCACGAACGGCGCCGACGCCCCGCTCCCCGCAGGCCAAGGCACCGCCCGCCACGCCGGTGCCGCATCCGGCACACCCGCAGCCGCGAGCCCCGGCCCGTACCCCGACAACCAGGGCCCCGGCGGCCCGTTCGCCCAGCCGGGCCCGGGCGCGGCGCCCGGCCCGGACCGGACGAACGGCCCGTACCCCCACGGCCAGGCCCCGGCGAACCGCGCCGACGCAGCCGGTGCGGCCGACCGCCCGCGTCCCGCCCCCGCCGGGCCCCCGCCCCCGCAAGGGCCCAACCCGCCCGGCGGGCCCGGTGCCCCCTTCACCCCGGGCCCCGGCAGCCCCGCCGGCCAGGCGAAGGCCGCGCAGGCGAAGGCCGAGCAACCCGTCGGCCCCGGTGAAGCCGTCCGCACCGCCACCGAGCCCGAAGCGGCGAGCGCCCCCGCTCCGACCGGCCGGCGCCGTGCCCGCCGGGCACTCGCCGAGGAGCCCGGCGCGGCGGCGCAGCAGGCCGCCTCGCCGGAGGCTGCCGCGCAGCCCATCAGCGTGCGCAGGCTCGGCCAGGGCCCGGCCGCCGGGGAGACTCCGGCCGGCGGTACGCCCGTCGGGTCGGGCCGCAGGCGCAAGCTGGGCAACCCCTCCGAGGGTGAGCGGGAGCGGGAGGCGCAGACGACGGCGCGCCCGACGCCGTCCACCGGTCCGCGCCCGCAGCAGCTCGGCACGCCGGAGGGCCGGGCGTTCGCCATAGGGGCCCCGGACGAGGGTTCCGAGGGGCCCGAGCCGCTCGACGGCCCGAACGGCGCGGTGGAGGTCGTCTCGGCTCCGCGCCCGCCGGTGGACGACGAGTTGCCGCCGGAGCCGCTGGACAACCCGCGCCGCCTGCTGGTGTGGCCGGCGCCGGACGCCTCCACGGAGGCGGCGCTGAACGAGCGCGGCTACCGTCCGGTGATCGTGCACTCGCGCGAGGAGGTGGACGCGCAGATCGCGGCGTACCCGGCCGCCCTGTTCGTCGATCCGCTGACGGGTCCGATCACCCGGACGGCGCTGCAGTCGCTGCGTCAGGCGGCGGTGGCGGCGGAGGTTCCGGTGTTGGTGACGGCGGGGCTGGGGCAGGCGACGCGGGAGGCCGCGTACGGGGCCGATCCGGCCGTGCTGCTGAAGGCGCTGGCCCCGCGGGACAGCGAGATGCACCCGCCGCGCGTGCTGCTGATCGAGGAGCACGAGCCGATCGCGAACGCCCTGACCGCGACGCTGGAGCGGCGCGGCATGCAGGTGGCGCACGCGGCGACGGACGCGGACGCGGTGACGCTCGCGGGTCAGCTGCGCCCGAACCTCGTGGTGATGGACCTGATGCAGGTGCGGCGCCGCCGCGCGGGCATCGTGGACTGGCTGCGCGGCAACGGCCTGCTGAGCCGTACGCCGCTGGTCGTCTACACGTCGGCGGAGATGGACCCGGCGCAGTCGCCGGGGCTGGTGTCGGGGGAGACGGTGTTGTTCCTCGCGGAGCGCTCGACGAGCGCGGAGGTGCAGGGCCGCATCGTGGACCTGCTGACGAAAATCGGCTCGAACTGACGGGTCGCCGTCGCGGGGGCACCCCCCAGCGTTAGCTGGGGGAGTCTGAGGACGCGCCCGCAGGGCGCTCGCCGCCGCAGGCGCGCAGGCGGCAACGACAGACCCGCAGCCGAAGACGCGCCGAACACGACCTACCGCCCACCCCCTTCCGGCTCGGTGAGAAGCCGCGCAGCCTCCCGCACGGAGGCGCGCAGGCGCGCCTTGTCCTCGTCCGTGTCCCCGACGAGCAGCTTCGTGAACTGCGGGGCCACCATCGCCCAGCCGGCCATCGCGCTGATCACGAAGACGAGGTCCTGCGGCGGGAGGACCTTGGCCACCGTTCCGTCCTCCTGGGCCGCGGCGAAGGCCGCGGTCTTCGCCGCGTAGCGGGCCCGGCGCTCCTCCTCCATGGGGATCGGCCCGGTGCCGTACTCCAGGCCCTCCCACAGGAGCAGCCGCATCAGCTCCGGGTGGGTCTGGTGGTAGTCCATGAGGCGGTCGACGTAGTCGTCGGGGTCCTCGGCCTCGGTGGGGACGGAGGCGGCGAGTTCGACCAGAGCGCGTTCGAGGACGTGGGCGAACAGCGCGGCCTTGTCGCCGAAGTAGGCGTAGATGAGCTGTTTGTTCGCCTTGGCCTCGCGGGCGATGCGGTCGATGCGCGCGCCGGCGATGCCGTGGGCGGCGAATTCGGCGGTGGCCGCCGCGAAGATGCGGGCCTTCGTGGCCTCGGGGTTCCTGACAGCTGCCATGCACCCAGGGTAACCAACTAACTGGTTGACAGCCTCCCAGGCAGGCTCCAAACTTATAACTAACTAGTTGGTTGCAAGCTTCGAGGAGCGCACCGCACCCATGTCGACACCCGTCGTCACCCCCGCCCCCGCCCAGGCCCCCGCCACCCCGGCCGCCCCGGGCCGTCCGGCCCTCCGCCCCGGGCTCCTGCTCGCCGTCATCGCCCTGTGCACCGCCGTCACCGCGGCGAACATCTACCTCGCGGCCCCGCTCCTCGGCCTCATCGCCCGTGACTTCGGCGCCTCCCCCTCCTCCGCGGGCTGGATCGCCTCCGTCTCCCAGCTCGGCTACGCCATCGGCCTGCTGGCCTTCGCCCCGCTCGGTGACACCGCCGACCGCCGCCGGCTCGTCGCCGTGCTGTCGTCCGTGGCCGGTGTGGCGCTCGTGGCCGCCGCGTTCGCGCCGGGTCTGCCCGCGCTGGCCGCGGCCGTCCTGGTGGCGTGCGCGGCGACGGTCGTCCCGCAGCTGCTCGTCCCGCTCGTCGCCGAGCGGGCGCCCGCCGACCGGCGTGGCCGCCACCTGGCCGCGGTGGTGTCCGGGCTGTTCACCGGCGTCGTCGCGGCGCGCGTCCTCGGCGGGCTCGTCGGCGAGGCGTACGGCTGGCGGACCGTCTTCATCGGCGGGGCCGTCCTGACGATCGTCGTCGGCCTGCTGACCGCCCTGGCCCTGCCCGCGGAGACGCGTCCGCGCCAGGCCGCCCGGCCGCTCAAGTCCATCGCCGCGCTGCCGGGCCTGATGCGCTCGTCGGCCGAACTGCGGGCCGCGTGCCTGCGCCAGGGCGGGCTGTTCGGCGCGTGGAGCTCGCTGTGGACGACGCTGGCGCTGCTGCTGACGGCGGACACCCCCTTCCACCTCTCGACCGCCACCGCCGGCCTCTTCGGCCTCTTCGGCCTCATCTCCACCGCCGTCGCCCCGCTCTCCGGCAGCATGATCGACCGTTTCGGGCCGGACCGGGTCGTCGCGTCCTCGTACGTCATCGTGGCGGCCTCGCTGCCGCTGTTCTGGCTCGGCGGTCACCACCTGTGGGCGCTGTGCGCGGCGGCTGCGGTGATCCACGTCGGACTCACGGGCGGCCAGGTCGCTAACCAGGCGCGGGCCCTGGGCGCGACGGCGAAGCCGTCCTCGGCCAATACGGCGTACGTGGTGTCGGCGTTCATCGGCGGCGCGAGCGCGTCGGCCCTGGCGGGCCCGGCCTTCGCACACTGGGGCTGGAACGGCGTCTGCGCGATAGCGGCCGTTTCCTTGACGATCGGCTGGTTCGGAGCAACCCGGGGCCGCGCAAAGCACGCGTGACGACGCTCCGAAAGGGGCGCGGGGACCGGCGCGCCCAGCCACAACACACCCGCACACCTCAGCGCCCCAAAGGGGCGCGGGGAACTGCGCGCCCAACCCCCACCCACCCGCACCCAACACCCAACCCCAGCGACCCAAAGGGGCGCGAGGAACGGCGCGCCCAGCCACGACGCACCCGCAGACAACACCCAACCCCAGCGGAGCACAGGGGCGCGGGGAACTGCGCGCCCAACCCCCACCCACCCGCACCCAACACCCAACCCCCAGCGGAGCGCCGCGGCGGAGCGTTGTGGCCGGAACCGCCCTCCTGCCCCCACCCCGCACCCCCCATTACCGTCAGCCTCAGCAACTCCCGTGACCCCAGACCCCCACTGGTCCGCCCAGACCCGTACGGGAAAAGCGAGGCTGACGATAATGAGCCAGGAACGGACAACGGCCGCCGCCGAAGCGGCCCGCCGCTACTACGACACCAGCGACGTCGACGCCTTCTACGCCACCCTCTGGGGCGGCGAGGACATCCACACCGGCGTGTACGCCCACGAGGGCGAACCGGTCGCCGAGGCATCGCACCGGACGGTCGACCGGATAGCCGCCAAGGCCGCCGAGCGGCTGGGGCCGGGTACCACGGTGCTGGATCTCGGTTCCGGTTACGGCGGGCCCGCGCGCCGGCTGGCCGAGATCTTCCACTGCCGGGTCGTCGCACTGAACATCAGCGGCACCCAGAACGAACGCCACCGCAAGACGAACCGGGAGCGCGGCCTGGACGACCGCATAGACGTCGTCACCGGCTCGTTCGAGGACGTTCCCTACCCCGACGCGCACTTCGACGTCGTGTGGTCCCAGGAGGCGTTCTGCCACAGCGGCGACCGGGAGCGGGTCCTCAGCGAGGCGGTACGCGTCCTCAAGCCCAGGGGCGACCTGCTGTTCACGGACCTGATGTCCGCCGACGACACCCCGCCGGCCGCCCTGCGCGCGGCCGTGGCCCGCCTGAACGTCACGGCCCTGGCCACACCCGCCTTCTACCGGGAACGGCTGACGGGCCTGGGCCTGGCCCAGGTCGAGTTCGAGGACCTCAGCGAGCACTTGCTGACCCACTACCTGGGCCTGATAGAGGAGACGGGCCGCCGGGCGCGCGACCTCCAGGACGTGATCAGCCCGGCCTACGTGGACAACCTCTTGGAGAACCTCCCGCTCTGGGCGGACGCGTCCCGCACGGGGCACCTGCGGTGGGGCATCTTCCACGCACGGCGGTGACGGGCGGGGCGGGGGCCTCCCGGGCACGGAGGGACGCCTGACGCCGGCGGCCCAGCTGACGCACCGGAGAAGTCGCCCCCCGATCGGGTGAACCCCCGCATGCCCCCCGCCCGAACGGGCAGCCTGCTTGGTGTTTCTCGTCCTGCCTCCGCTCTCCGCACGACGGACGCACACGCACACCCACCCGGGGGGATTCTCCGTGTTCCACAGGCCCGTTCAGCCCGCCGTCACGGACCACCGGGCCGGGTGAGCCGTGCGCGCCCCTCTCCTCACCGCCGCCGCCCTCGCCGCCGCCCTGCTGACCGGCGGCTGCACCGAAGTCCCCGCCGTGCCCTCGCCGCCCGCGATCCCCTCCGGTGAGAACGAGCGGGACGACCTCCTCAAGATCGCCCAGCAGTCGCTCGTCGACCGCTGCCTCACCGCACGCGGCCTGCGACCGCCGAGCCAGGGCACGACGTCCAAGCCCACGGCCGAAGACCGCAAGGCCCGGGACGCCCTCTTCGGCACCGGGGCCCGCGAGCTGTCCGTCACCCTCGCCACGGGCTACACCGTCACCGCCCACTCCGACGGCTGTCTCGCCGAAGCGCAGCGGACGCTGTACGGGGACCAGCGCCGCTGGTTCCGCGCGCAGGTGACCGTCAACAACATCGACGCCGAGGCCGCCGCCCGCATGGCGAAGGTCCCCGAGTACCAGGCGGCCCGGGCCCGCTGGGAGCGCTGCGTGGGCCCGGCGGGCGACGACAAGCCGCCGGCCCCGGCCGTCCAGGCCCGCTGCGACCGGGAGAGCGGTCTGGGCCGGACGCGCGCCCGCCTGGAACCGAACCTCCTCGCGGAGGTCCGCGAGCTGCGCCGCACCGAGCTGGCCGCGTACGGCGAACTGCGCGACCGCGCCCTGCGCCGAGCGGTGGTCACGCTGGCGAGCGCCCGCCCGGAGAACGACCCCGGCTGACCGCGCCACCGCTGTAGCCGAGATACCCGTTGCCCCAGCCGACGCGTAGGAACCCGCAGGGGGCGCCCCGAAGGGGGCGCGGGGAACGGCGCGCCCGGCCCCCACGAACCGGCACATGCCCGCAACCCAGCACCACCCCAAAAAGGGGCGCGGGGAACTGCGCGACCAGCCCCCACGAACCGGCACATGCCCGCAACCCAGCACCACCCCAAAAAGGGGCGCGGGGAACTGCGCGACCAGCCCCCACACACCCGCAGACAACGCCCAACCCCCAGCGAAGCGAAGGCGCGCGGGGAACGCCGCGCCCGGCCCCCACACCCCCGCAGCCGACCGCGCACTCCCCTAAACGTCGTCTAAACGTCGTCGAGAAACCGCCGCAACACATCCGCCTCCGCCCGAAGCCGCGCAGCCCGCTCCCCCTCCGCGAGCCCGCTCAACTGCGCGGCAGCGGCAAGCCGTTCGTCCACCTCGGCCCGCACCACATCGACCACGGCCCCCTCGCTCAGCAAACGCCGCGGCGCCTCCGCCGCCCCGGCACCGGCCGGCGAGTGTTCGAGCGCCCCGCCGCGCAGCCCCGCTTCGTCCACGGGCACCGCCTCCGCGTTGTCCAGCGCGGCGAGTGTCGAACGCAGCGCGCTCACGGCGGCCTTGTCGCGGGCACGCATCGCTTCCGGCAGTGCTTGACGCATACGAAGACGTACAGACATGCGAACGACCCTATGCCGCCCTCACCGGGCTCATCACGCGATCCCTAGAACCCGAACCGCCACCGCTGGTCGTAGTTCCCGTGGCAGTCCCAGATGACGAGCCGCGTCCCGTTGGTGGTGCTGCCGTTGTTCGCGAGGCCCACGCACTTGTTGGCGACGACCTGGCTGCGCACGCTGTTGTCGCTGTGGACGGCCCACCGCTGGTCGGGGTTGCCGTGACAGTCCCAGACGACCAGCCGGGTGCCGTTGGTGGTACTGCCGCCGTTCGCCAGCCCGACGCACTTGTTGGCGGCGGCCAGGCTCTGGATCAGTCCGACGGGGGCACTCGGGGCCCACTGCTGGTCGGGGTGGCTGTGGCAGTCCCAGATGACGAGCTCGGTGCCGTTCGCGGTGCTCCCGTTGTCGGCCAGTCCCACGCACTTCTCGAACCCGGCGAGGCTGCGCCAGAGAGGGACGGCGGCCTGTGCGGTGCCGGTCGCCATCCCGGTGGCGGCGAGGACCGCCGCGGCGATCAGGGCGGGGATACGGATGGCTCTCATCTAGACCTCCGTGGGTCGTGCCGGCCCGGGTGCCTGCGGGCACCCCGTGGGCGAGGATGCCGCCCACGGGCCGACCCGACCAGAGCCCGGTCCGGCCACCGGACCGGGGGCTCACGATCTGTCCGGAACCCACCCCGGGACGGCCCGTTCCAGCCCCGGCACCGCCGCCTCCGTTAACCCCGCTCGGCCGAAGGCCGTACCGCCAACTACCTATGCAGGCGCAAATTCTTTCATCCCGCAAATAGGTTCCCGTTGCATCCAACCCCGGACATCATGCGTGGGTCCATCAAACAGAGAGGACACACCATGAACATACGCAAGCCTTTGGCCCTCGCAGCCACAGCGGCTCTGCTCGGCGGCGGGCTCCTGCTCGCACCCGCCGCCTCGGCCGCGCCCACCGTCGGCACCGGCACCACCGGCGTCCTCGACTGTTCGCACAAGTGGTCCAACAAGGACGCGGACAAGGCGAAGGTCGTGAAGAACGGGGTCCGCTACCGCGGCGGCCCCCACACGAACTGTGCCGCCCTGGGGCAGATTCCCAAGGGGGCCACCATCTACTTCCACTGCTACACCAACACCAAGAACGATGGGACCTGGACCCACGCGCGGATCAAGGGCACCGACAATCAGGGCTGGGTAAAGGACTCCTTGATCGGGGGCGGCAGCCTCGAAAAGTGCTGATGGCAGCCCACACGGCCAAGCGCTGAGCCGGAGCTGTCCGCCCCTCGGGCGGGCAGCTCCCGGGCCCGTCCCGCCGCTACGGCACGACCGTGACGTCCAGCTCCCCCGCGGCGTACTGGCGCCGCAGCACCTTCTTGTCGAACTTGCCCACCGACGTCTTCGGGATCGTCGTCATCCGCGTCCAGCGCTCCGGGAGCTGCCAGCGGGCCACCCGCTCGCCCAGGAACGCCTTCAGGGCCGGGTAGTCGCAGGCCACGCCGTCCTTCATGACCACCGTCGCCAGCGGGCGCTCGCCCCACTTCTCGTCCGGGACGGCGACGACGGCCGCCTCCGCCACGCCCGGGTGTGCCATCAGCTGGTTCTCCAGCTCGACCGACGAGATCCACTCCCCGCCCGACTTGATGACGTCCTTCGACCGGTCCGTCAGCTTCAGGAATCCGTTCGGGAAGATCACGCCGACATCGCCCGTGCGCAGCCAGCCGTCCTCGCTGAACTTGTCCTCCGGGCGGAACGGTTCACCCGCCGCCCCGCCGTAGTACGCGGCCGTGATCCACGGCCCCCGGACCTCGACCTCACCCGTCGACTCCCCGTCCCACGGCTGTATGCCGCCGCCCGGCGCCGCCAGCCGCAGTTCCACGCCGGCCGGGGGACGGCCCTGGATGATGCGCCACGGCCAGGCTTCCTCGCCCGTCATCCCCAGCGGCGGGAACGCCATCGAGCCCAGCGGCGACGTCTCCGTCATGCCCCACGCCTGGACGAGCGTCACCCCGTGCCGGTCCTCCAGGTTCTTCATCAGCGCCGGCGGGCACGCGGCGCCCCCGACGATGACGGTCCGGAACGACGACATGTCGCGCGGCCTCGCGTCCAGTTCCGTCAGCAGTCCCGCCCAGATCGTCGGCACGCCACCGCTGACCGTCGGCTTCTCCGCCTCGATCATGTCGGCCAGCGGCGCCGGCTGGAGGAACCGGTCCGGCATCAGCATCGACGTGCCCGCCATGAAGCACGCGAACGGCAAGCCCCACGCGTTCACGTGAAACATGGGGACCACAGGGAGACACGTGTCCGCCGGTGTCAGCCCGAACGACGCCGCCGCGTTGACCTCCATCGCGTGCAGGTACACCGAACGGTGGCTGTACGCCACACCCTTGGGGTCGCCCGTCGTGCCGGAGGTGTAGCAGAGCGCGGCTGCCTCGCGCTCGTCCAGCTCCGGCCAGTCGAACGCGTCATCCGGGCGGCCCGCGAGCAGCTCCTCGTACTCGTGCACGGTCGGCCGACAGCCTTCGAGGAGCGACCTGTCCCCCGGGCCCGCCACCACGACGTGCTCAACCGTGCCGAGGTGCGGCAGCAGCGGCGCGAGCAGCGGCAGCAGCGAACCGTTGACGATGATCACGCGGTCGGCGGCATGGTTGATGATGTACGCGAGCTGCTCGGGAGGCAGGCGCAGGTTGAGCGTGTGCAGGACGGCGCCCATGGAGGGCACGGCCAGGTACGCCTCCATGTGGTCGCTGTTATTCCACATAAGGGTGCCGACCCGCTGGTCGCCCACGACCCCCAGCTCGTCCCGGAGCGCGTGCGCCAGCTGGATCGTGCGCGCGCCGACCTCCCGGAACGTGCGGCGCAGCGGCTCGCCGTCACCGGTCCAGGTCGTCACCTTCGCGTCCCCGTGCACGACCGCGCCGTGGAGGAGCATGCGGGTAACGGTGAGCGGTACGTCCTGCATCGTGCTCAGCACCGAGGGGCCTCCCAATTCTGCGCGCCGCGTTGCGCGAGGTAGTCCCGTCGATTCTGCTTTCGTTCCCCTCGGTAAGTCACTACCCTGCGGGCACGATTTCGTCGATCGTCAGCGGGGGAGCTTGCCGCTCCGGACTGCGGTGACGAACGTGGTCCATGCGGCCGCCGGGATGATCAGGGCGGCCCCTTGGGGGCGCTTGCTGTCCCGGACGGGGACCCCGTTGCCGGGAATGTTGTCCGCTATCTCAAGGCATTCCTCGTCCCCTACGCTGTAGGTTGACTTTCGCCATACAGCGTGGCTCAGTTCGGTTCGAATGGCCTTCATGCTGCGAATTCCTCCATCGCCTTTGCAACCCAGTTGACTGATGCGCCCGGTGAGAGAGCCGAAGCCTGAACTAGGTCGTACCGATGGGAGTGTCGAGCCACTGCTCGCCGGTCCCTTACCAGGTCGCCCCAGGATTCCCCTTCAACGTAGGCCACATCCGGGGAGTTGTCGAAGGACAGCAAGGTCAGCGTCCCGCCCATGGCGGCGTGCGCGCCGACCTCGAACGGCAGGACCTGGACCTCCACGTGCAGGGACGACGAAGCCTCCAGGACGTAGGCCAGTTGCTCACGCATGACCGAAGGTCCGCCGACCGGACGTCGAAGCACGGCCTCGTCCAGCACCACCCACAGCAACGGCGGCTCGGCCTTCTCCAGGACCACCCGCCGGGCGAGTCGCGCGGCGACCTTTTCCTCGATTTCGTCCGCAGTGAACCACGGTCGCGCGGCCCGCATGACTTCCCGGGCGTATGCCTCGGTCTGCAACAGACCGGGCACGTGGAACGGCAAGTACTTGTGCATGGCGGTGGCCCTGGCCTCGTACTCCACGTACTTGCGCACCCAGTCGGAGTACGGCGCGCGCTTGACGTGCTCCCAGAGATCAGAAAGATCACCGTCTGCATCCAGGAGCTTGTCCAGTCGGTCGGAGATGTCCTTGGGCGGCACCTCCTTCCCGAGCTCGAACTGGGCGATGCGGCTGTGCGCTAGTGGGATCTGGTCGCCCAACTCCCTTTGAGTCCACCCAGCTCGAACTCTCAGCTTGCGTAACTTCTTTCCGTACAGAGCGGCGAGGGATTTGGACGGGTCGAGTTCCTTGGGAGCAGGCATAGTTGTCACCTGTTTTCGCAGTGAAGTGCCATAAGCCTTTACCTCTGGCGAGCCTACTGGGAAACCCCCAGACTCGTCACCGAATCAGCACAGACAGTGAGGGGTAAAGCGGTGAGCACCCGCGCCGTGGTCAAGCACATGTACTGGACGGTCCAGCCCGACGAGGAGCCGGACGCCAGGTCTCGCACCTACGCGCAGGAATGCGACCTGTGCGGGGAGGGGTCGCCCCGCACCGAGGACCCGACCCAGAGCATCGACTGGGTGCTCGGGCACGCCGCCGCGAACCCTTCCCACCGCTCGTACACCGAGATCATCAAGCGCGGCTGGCGCGCGGTCATGGGCAGGCCGGGGGTCCGGCTGTGACCGGGCGGGACTGCGCGCACGTCTGGGAGGAGGGCCAGGACAGCCTGCGCTGCGCCCACTGCCAAGTGGAACGGTTCCCGTCGTACGGGACGGTCGGCCTGGCCGTCCCGCTCCCGGACTACGGTCCGCCGACCGGCTCGCACGTCGAAACGAGAAGGTGAGAAGGCAGGCATGAGCTGGTCAGAGCTGGTACGGCAGCTGGCGGAGGACGGCCGGCTCGCTCCGGCCTGGGTGCCGTCCTTCGAGGCGGTGCCCCGGCATCCGTTCGTCGCCGCGCGGTGTTGGAGTCAGTGGGGGAACGGCACGGTGGAGGAGCTGGACCGCGAGGCGTGGCCGGAGCGGTGGGAAGAGGTGGTGGCCTTGGACGTCGCGCTCGTCCTGGCGAAGGACGGCGGCAGCCCGGCGCCGCGCACGGTGGCCTCGATGCTGCGCGAGCTGGACGCGCAGCCCGGGGAGAAGCTGCTGGAGATCGGCACCGGCTCGGGCTGGAGCGCGGCCCTGGCCTCGCACCGGCTCGGGGCCGGGAACGTCACGACGGTCGAGGTGAACAGCCTCTTCGCGGAACGGGCGGCCCTCCGGCTCAAAGCGGCCGGGCACCGGCCGCACGTCGTCTGGGGCGACGGCGCCCTCGGCTGGGAGGCGGGGGCGCCCTATCAGCGCCTGCTCGCCACCCGTGCCGTGCAGCGCGTCCCGTACGCGTGGGTGCGGCAGACCGAAGGCGTGATCGTCACGCCGTGGGGCCACGGCATGCACAACGGCACCCTGCTGCGGCTGGAGTCGGACGGAAAAACGGCGACCGGCAAGGTCGTGGCGGAGGCGCCGTCCCTGTGGATGCGCCGCCACGAGCCGGCGGACTGGCCGGACGACGAGCCGGACCGGGCGTCGAGCACGAGCACGGACCCGCGCGTTCTCACGGCGCCGGAGGCGAGGTTCGCGATCGGGCTGCGAGTGCCGTGCCGGTACGGGACGGACGAGCACGGGGTGCACCTCACCGACGGGCAATCGTCGGCATCGGTCCGCTACGAGCCCGAAGGCTCCGTCTTCCGCGTCCGGCAGGGCGGCCCGCGCGACCTGTGGGAGGAGGTGCAGGCCGCGTACCACTGGTGGACCGAACACGGAAAGCCCGGCTTCACCCGCTTCGGGGCGACGGTCGAAGACGGCAGGCAGTGGGCCTGGCTGGACGACCCGGCCCACGCCTGGCCGCTGTGACGCCGCGCGCCAGGCGCTCCGCTGGACGTCGGAGCCGTCACCTGCGGGTGCGTTGTGGCTGATCGCGCAGTTCCCCGCGCCCCTTTGGGGCGCGGCTGAACCGGCGACGTCCCTACGCACCACCCCGCATCGCCAACCGCACCGCCGCCACCCCTCGCTGCGTCGCCGCGACCGCGCCCGACACGTCGCCCGCCGCCTGCTCGCACCGGCATTCCGCGCACAGCAGCTCGTCCGCCACCGGCCGGAAGAGGCGCGGCTGCACGTGGTCGCCCGCGCACTCCCGCGTCCCGGCGACCCGGGGTTCGACCGGCCGGAAGGCTCGTTCGGCGGCCTGCTGCTCGGCGAAGGTCGGCGCGTCCGGCATCTTCCGCATGAGGCGGTTGCGGAGCAGCCCCGCCGCCGAGTGGATCTGGCCGGGCAGGCCGGCCGTCAGCGCTTCGCGGAGGTCGGCGACGGCGGCGCCGCGTTGCAGCCACTCCCCGGCGAGGGGCGCCAGCGCGGCCACGTCCCGGCCGGTCAGCCTCAGCCGCCGCTCCCCGTGGGAGACCGCCGCCAGGACGTGCGCGCCTCGCTGAACGAGCGGCTCCGGCACCCCGCCGGGAGGGTGGTACGTGTTCTCCCCGGTGTTTTCTTCTGGGTGACGGCCGACGGGCGGGCCCTCCGGCTCACCGACGGCCGGTTCCTCGTCCGCCGGAGGGGTCTCGCCGTCGCGGACCTCGACCGCCTGCTCGGCGGACAGCGGCACGTTGGAGATGAGCTGCCGGGTGGACCACCACCCGCGCGGCCCCTGGCTGCGCCACTCGTGGAGGTAGCCCTCGGCGATCAGCTCCCGCTTCGCGCGGAGGAACGCGGTCTTCTTGATGCCCGCCTGCTTGGCCGTCTCCGAGAGCGTCTGGGGCGCGTCCGCCGGGAGCGACATCTGCCAGAGCAGCAGGCGCACGGCGTCGGAGGAGAGGCGGGGGTGGCGGATCAGCTCGTTCGACACCTGGGTGAAGAAGCGGGCGGGGGAGATAGCATGCCGGAACATTCCGTGGACTCCTTGCAAGTCCTTGGGGTGTAGACCCCCGGGCCGGTGTTGACGCACCGCCGGGGGTCGCTTCGTAAGCAGACGAAGCAACCCGAGCCCGGCGAACGTAGCGCACTCAACCTCCGCGATCTCGCGCGATCTCCCGTACGGGTGAAGCGAGTTGAGAACTCGCCCCATAGTCGGCGCCGGGATGAGAGAGGACGCACCGCGCGGCCCCCTCCGGAACCTCCCCCGCTCCTCCTGTTGCGGATCTTGAACGGGATGTAGTACTTCTTATACATGAGCGAGCAGGTGCACAACAGGCTGGCGGTGGTCCGGGCAGAGCGCAAGGTCTCCCGCCAGAGCCTTGCCGAGGCAGTCGGCGCCCACTACCAGACCATCGGCTACATCGAGCGCGGGCAGTACAACCCGAGCCTCGATCTGGCCCTGAAGATCGGCAAGTTCTTCGATCTACCGGTGGAGGCGCTCTTCTCCTTGGAGCCCTTCCGGCCGCTCACTGACGAGGTCTACGGGAGGAAGTCATGACGAACACCGCCGAGCTCACGCCCTACGAGCGCCGCATGCAGCGCTACGACCAGCGCATGCTGGCCATCATGAACAACCCGGCCACCAAGCCGTTCACCGCCACCCGCGCCCGGCGCCGCGCGGCCGTCGCCGCCCACGTCACGGTGACGGCGGCCGTGCTGGCCGTGATGTTCGATGCGTTCGGGAAGCAGAACCCGTGGCTGGTCCTGGGCACAGTGATCGTCGGGCTGCCCCTGTGGTGCATAGCGACGGGCGCGATCAACGGCGCCACCCGGGGGCTCGTCGAACTCCGCAGCCGCGTCCTCGACGAGCGCCAGCTCGCCGAGCGGAACGCGATCTACACCCGCGCCCACCGCATCTCCGTCGGCCTGCTCCTCAGCGCGGTGCTCGCGGTCATCGGCTGGCAGTGGGCCGGTCACACGGTCCACTCGGGGGCGGCCCTGCCGATGCTGATCGTCGCCCTGGTGACGTTCTGGCTGATGCCGCTGTGGACGGCGGGGTTGATGGTGCAGGACGAGGTCGACGACTTGGCCTGAAACTTTTTCGCCCACCTGTCACATCCCTTCGTCGCGATCCGTCAGTGCAGTGACAGCGACGATGAAGCACGAAGGGACCCCACCACCATGGCAGCTCGTTCGATCACCGCCCCGCTCCCGATGCGCCCCCGCATGGCGAAGGACCCGGTCGAGCTCATCCCCGAGCTCGCGGAGGTGTCGGCGGCCCTCTTCAAGGCCACCGGCAACCGTTCCGTCCCCCGCGCCACGATCAGCCTGATGCAGCTGCGCGCCGGCCGGATCGCCGGCAGCACTTACCTGACCGTCCTGCACGCTGTACGCCGCCGTCCGCGAGCACTACGACGACAAGGCGCTCGCGACCCTGACCGTCGCGATCGGCCAGGTCAGCTTCTTCACCTCGATCGCCCTCATCGCCAAGCCCGTCCCGGGCCGGCCGTTCACGGCCCCGTGGGCGTGAGGGGGCGTCTCATCACGGTGGGGGTAGGTTGGGGACGAGGGGTGGGGGGTTTGGGGTGGTTTGGGCGTCCCGAAGGTACCGCTGAGACCCTCAACGGTGCCGCGAGCCGACGCCCATGACGGCCGACACCCCCCGGCCGACAGCCCCCCGCAGCGTCGCAGACGGACCGCTCACGCCGCCCGCGACAGCTCCGGGTCCTCGCGCAGCTTGCCGAGCGCACGCGACACCGCGCTCTTGACCGTGCCCACGGACACCCCGAGCAGCTCGGCCGTCTGCACCTCGGTGAGGTCCTCGTAATACCTGAGGACGACCATGGCCCGCTGCCGCGCGGGGAGCCGGAGGACGGCCCGCCACATCGCGTCGCGCAGCGCCTGCGCCTCCGCCGGGTCCGCGCCGGGCGCGGATTCCCGCTCGGGAAGCTCGTCGTAGGGGAACTCCTCGACCTTCCGCTTGCGCCACTGGGACGTGCGGGTGTTGACCAGGGCCCGGCGTACGTAGCCGTCGAGGGCCCTGTGGTCCTCTATGCGCTCCCAGGCCAGGTACGTCTTGGTGAGCGCTGTCTGCAGCAGGTCCTCGGCGTCGCACGGGTTCGAGGTCAGCGAGCGGGCGGTGCGCTGCAGCACCGGACCGCGTGCCCGTACGTACGAGGAGAACGACGGGTACACGGCGGTGGATGCGCTGGTGCACACGGACGTCGTGGAAGCTGCCATGCCTTAACGCTAGGAGCGCACCCGTACCCGGCGGATCGGCCGCAGGTGCCGAAGAACGGTCCCCCTCAGGTCGTACTGCTGGGGTTCTCCCCACCTCCTGAAGGGGGAGGGTGCTCAGGGGCCGGGTCAGGGCTGCCGGAGAAAGACCCGCCCGCTGGTGGGCGGGCGGGTCGCGGGGCGTGCGGTCGTGGCCGGAGGTCAGTCGATGATCGCCACGGGCGCGTCGACGAGGTTGCGGTCGACGGTCAGCTTCCGGCCGCCGTGGGTCTCGGTGACGTTGCCGCGGTACTGGTGGATCCGCCGGTGGGGTTGCCAGGCGTTGCGGGACAGGGCCGGCTCGCCGTCCGTCGAGGGGGTGACCTGCCAGCGGGCGAACCACATCAGGTCGGGCAGGGCGCTCGTACCGCTGCGCCGGGCCCGCTCCATGTGCCGGACGCCGGAGTCGGCGCTGCTGTAGAAGCCGGGCAGGTAGCCACGGTTACGGACCGCCGTGCTCCAGCCGCGGACGAAGTTGAGCGTGGTGCGGGCGCAGCTCGCGTTGCGGTAGTTGTACGCCTCCATGTCCAGGTAGAGGGGGCTCGGATCGGCGATGCCCATCGCGTCGGCCCGGGCCACCGCGTCGCGGCCCTCCGAAACGCCTTGTCCGTAGGGGTCGCGGGTGCCGATGGTGAAGTGCTTCTTGGTCTTGGCGCGCACGCACGGCGACTGGGAGCCGACGTAGATGGGCAGCATCCGCCACCCCAGCTCCTCGGCGCCGACGAGCCACCGGCCGCTCAGGTACTTCTGCCGCGGGCAGGCCCGGGCCCGACCCGCGAAGTAGACGCCGATGGCGCGGTAGTCGGACGAGCGCCACGCGCGGAGCGTGTTCAGCGACGGGGCCTGGCAGGTGTCGATGCCCCAGCCCCTGAAGATCGACGCCCCTTCCGCCCTCGGATCGCCGCGATCTCCCGCCGCCGCGGGCTCGGCACCGGTGATGAGCTGTCCCAGCCCCACCATCAGGGCGACGAGATACCCGATGATCCTCTTTCGTCGGTCCATGGGGCGAGTCAAAGCCGATGCCGGAGCGGCGCCTTTGCAGACACGCCACCGGTTCATCCGTCTGCCCCGATAAGCAGCCCGGACGTGGGTACCCCGGTGCCCGCGGTGACCAGGACGCGCCCGGCGCCGGGCACCTGGTTCACGGACGTGCCGCGGACCTGCCGGACGGCTTCGGCGATGCCGTTCATGCCGTGCAGGTACGCCTCGCCGAGCTGGCCGCCGTGGGTGTTCAGGGGGAGCAGGTCGTCGGCGACGAACCCGGCGCCCTCGCCGGGCGCGCAGAAGCCGAACTCTTCCAATTGCATCAGGACGAACGGGGTGAAGTGGTCGTAGAGGATGCCCACGTCGATGTCTCCCGGGCTCAGGCCGCTGGAACGCCACAGTTGCCGGGCGACGACCCCCATCTCGGGGAGGCCGGTGAGATCGTCCCGGTAGAAGCTGGTCATCTGCTCCTGCGCACGGCTCGCGCCCTGGGCGGCGGCGACGATCACGGCGGGCGGGTGCGGGAGCGTGCGGGCACGGTCGAGTGAGGTGACGACGATCGCCTGGCCGCCGTCGGTCTCCTGGCAGCAGTCGAGCAGCCGCAGCGGTTCGGCGATCCAGCGGGAGGCGGCGTGGTCGGCGAGGGTGATCGGCCGGCCGTGGAAGTAGGCGGCCGGGTTGGTGGCCGCGTACCGGCGGTCGGTGACGGCGACGTGCCCGAATATCTCCGGCTGGAGGCCGAAGGTGTGCAGGTAGCGGCGGGCGATCATCGCGACCCAGGAGGCGGGGGTGAGCAGCCCGAAGGGCAGGGCCCAGCCGAGCGCCACGCCCTCGGGGGTGGGCTCGCGGTGCCGGACGCCGGAGCCGAAGCGGCGGCCGGAGCGCTCGTTGAAGGCCCGGTAGCAGACGACGACCTCGGCGACGCCGCTCGCCACGGCGAGGGCGGCCTGCTGGAGGGTGGCGCAGGCGGCGCCGCCGCCGTAGTGGACGCGGGAGAAGAACGTCAGCTCGCCGATGCCGGCCGCTTGGGCGACGGTGATCTCGGGGCTGGTGTCCATGGTGAACGTGACGAGGCCGTCCACGTCGGCGGGGGTGAGCCCGGCGTCGGCGAGGGCGGCGCGGACGGCCTCGGCGGCCAGGGCGAGCTCGGTGCGGCCGGAGTCCTTCGAGAACTCCGTGGCGCCGATGCCGACGACGGCCGCCTTTCCGCCGAGCACATCGGGGTGCCGGGCGCTCATCGGGCGGGCTCGGGTGGGAGGGCGACCATGACCGTTCCGGTGACGTGGGGGCCCAGGTTGTTGGTGCCGATGACGGTGACTTCTGCGGTGTGATCGCTCAAGGAGACGATCCTTCCGGTCAAGACCAGAACATCGCCTGGATAGTTGGGCACGCCCAGCCGGATCGAAACCTTACGAAGCACGGCTTCAGGACCGAAATAGTCAGTGATATACCGACCCACCAGACCATTGGTGGTGAGGATGTTCATGAAGATGTCAGGGGAGCCCTTCGCTCGGGCGGCCTCTGCGTCGTGGTGAACGTCCTGGTAGTCGCGGGAGGCGAGGGCACCCGCGACGACGAGCGTACGAGTGACGGGGACGGAGAGCGGAGGAAGCTCGTCACCGGCCCTCATGCCGCGCCTTCCGCCGTGAGCGCACGGAATACGGGCAGTTCCAGCTCCGCGTCCACGCGCAGGAATTCCAGCTCGACGGGCATCCCGATCCGGATGCCCTCCGGGGCGACGCCGGTGATGCCGCTGATCATCCGCACCCCTTCGGCGAGTTCGACGAGGACCACCGGGTACGGGGGGTCGAAGGCGGGGAAGGGCGGATGGTGCATGACCACGTACGAGAAGACGGTCCCGGAACCGGCCGCCTCGAACGGCTCCCAGTCGGGTGACCCGCAGTCGGCGCACCCGGGCAGCCAGGGGAACCGGGGCCGGGCGCAGGCGGTGCAGCGCTGGAGGAGCAGCTGGTGCCGGGCGACTCCGTCCCAGAAACCGGCGTTGTCGCGGTTGATCACGGGACGGGGGCGGAGGGGGCGCAGGGGGGTGCCTTGCGCGGGGGTGTCCTGTAAGGGGGTGCCTTGCGCGGGGGCGGCCTGCGCGGGGGCGGCCTGCGCGGGGGCGGCCTGCGCGGGGGCGGCCTGCGCGGGGGCGGCCTGCGCGGGGGCAGCCTGCGCGGGGGCGCCTTGCGCGGGGGCGGTGGAGGTTGCGGGGGCAGCAGCGGTGGCCGGCGCGTAGCGGAAGATCCGGAAGCGGTGGATCCCCGCGAGCTCGCCGTTGGCCCTGATCTCCGTGCGGGTCGTGAGGAAGTAGCCCGCGCCGCGCTTGGTGATCTTCCGGGGGGACACCGTCTCGATCACGGCGTCGAAGGTGATCACGTCACCGGGGCGGAGCGCCCGCAGGTACTCCTGCTCGCAGTCGGTGGCGAGCACCGCCGTGTATCCGGCCTGCTGGAGCAGCCCCAGCAGTTCGTCATAGGCCGGTGAGCGGGCCGGCTGCCCCAGGAGGCCGGGCATGATCCAGACCTGGAGCATGGTGGCCGGGGCGACGGGGTCACTGCCGGCGTAGGCGGGGCCGGTGTCGCCGAGCGCCTCGCACCAGTGCCTGATCATGGGGGCGTTGACGGGGTCCCTGCCCTGCCCGGCAACGGCGGCCGGGCGGCCCTCGTAGGGCCGGAGCAACGGGTGGATGTCGTCGGGGCGGATCTCATCCGAGTCAACGGCTTCGGGGCGGGCGGCTTCGCGGCGGGCGGCTTCGCGGCGGGCGGCTTCGGGGTCGCGCATGTGATCCCCTTCCAGCGGATTTTTCTGACTGTCCGTCAGAAAAATGGGCGCTGTCAAGGACCATGGGCGGGACGGGCGGAGCCACCCGGAAACGACTGCGCGGCGGCACCGAAGTGCCGCCGCGCAACCATCACCGAACCCGGTCCACTCTCACCCGGTCACGTACCGCCCCCCTGCCGGGCTACCAGAGCTCGGTGAAGGTGACCGACACGTTCTCCTGGCGGATGGCCGTGTAGTCGGAGCCGTTGACGCTCGCGGTGTTGTTCTGGTTCGAGGCGCCGAGGCCGGTGGCCTGCTGCTGCCCCGTGGTGGAGTTGCCGTGGTTGGTCCCCCCGACGCCGCTTCCGACGATCGCCGCGGCCCCCGCGTTCGAACCCCGGTTGGCCACCTGGTTGCCATTGCCGTCGTCGGCCGAGGCCACGCCGGAGAAGAGGACGACTGCCATCGGCAGTGCGGCAACCGCAGCGATGACGCGAGCAGTACGGGTGCTTGCCATATCAATTCCTCCAGAACAGAACGGAACTACTGCCTACAGCCCGGTGGTTGGCCGACCACCTGGCGTTTTCATGCCGACGTCGCAACCCCAGAATTGCCCGCAGAATCCCCACCGAACCACCCGTCGCTCACCATTCCCTCGCAAGCATGACCACTCTCGAATAAACCCGCACCACACCTTGAAGCCCCGACCCGTGCCGCCCACGCCACCCTCGGAGCGCCTCAGGGACCATGAGCCCCAAGCGAAGAACCGTTCCGGCTAGATTCCGCCAATTCCGTAAACCCGCTCACGCCGGAAGTCCGGAAACCTGCAGATATGGACAGACCGACGGGGCGGTATCACTCGCCGAGCAAGCGCAGGGCCCGTCCCACCAGGGCCCGGGCGGCGGGGCTCATGGGACCGTCCGTGCGCCAGGCGAACGCGAGACCCCCGCGCAACACCGGTTCGACGATCGCCAGCGTGTGCAGATCGGGCCGGGACCGGGCCAGGCCCTCGGGAATCACCGCGATGCCCAGCCCCCGCGCGGCGAGCTCCGCCAGCGCCACCGGGCTGCCGGCCTCGAAGGCGGCGTGCGGCGCGAACCCGGCCGCCGCGCAGGCACGGTCGAGGATCGACCGGATCCCCGTCCCCCGCGGCAAGCTGATCAGCACCTGCTCCCGCAGGTCGGCCAGCCGGACCGTCTCCCCCTTCGCCATCGCGTGGTCCAGGGCGACGGCCGCCACGATCCGCTGCTCGGTGACCGTGTGCAGCGCCAGCCCCGGCGGCACCTCCTCCCCCACCGCGACGATCGCCGCGTCCAGCCGCCCGTCGAGCAGCGATTCGATCAGCTCGTGAGAGGGTGCCTCGGCGAGCGTGATCTCCACGCCGGGGTGGTCCTGGTGGAACTCGGCCAGCAGCGTGGGCATGTCGACATCGTGCGAGGTCACCATGCCGATCGCGACGCGTCCGCGCACCAGGCCCGTCATCTCGTCCACGGCCAGCCGCACCCCGTCCACCGCCGCCAGCGCGGCCCGGGCGTACGGAAGGACCGCTTCCCCCACCTCCGTCAGCCGCACCGAGCGGCTCGTCCGGTCCAGCAGCTCCTGCCCCAGCTCGCGCTCCAGCCGCCGGATCTGCGCGCTGACGCCGGGCTGGGCCACGTGCAACTTGGCCGCGGCGCGGGTGAAGTTGGCCTCCTCGGCCACGGTCACGAAGTAGGCGAGCTGGCGGAGTTCCATAACGAATGATTCTAGTGACCAGCACAAGCAACTCTTGGACTTCTAGATCCGGGGCCGCCAGGCTGGACGCACAGGGCAGGCCGCCGAAGGGCCGAGCCCGGGCCTGGGCCCCGAGGCAACCGGGCCGGCATAAGGACCAACCCGCACGACGATCAACCCGCACGAAGATCAAGAGGAGCTGAGCCGCCATGAGCCCCACCCCCCGCACCCGCGCCACCGAGCCCGAGGACCTGGCCCGGATGTTCGTGGAGCGCGCCAACGCCGGTGACGCCGAAGGGCTCGCCGAGCTCTACGCGGACGACGCCGTCGTCGCCTACCCGCCGGGGACCCAGACCGTCGGCCGGGAGGCGATCCTCGCCCTGTACCGGCAGATGATGGCGCAGGCGCCGCGCTTTGAGGTGGAGGAGCCCCTGCCGACCGTGCGCTACGGCGACCTGGCCGTCACCTCGACGCGGCCCGCCGACGGCACCGGCGGCCGCGTGCAGGTGGCCCGGCAGCAGGCCGACGGCACCTGGCTGCGCATCATCGACCGCCCCGAGATCGCGGGCTGACCATGCGCGTCCTCATAGCCGGGGCCGGCATCGGCGGGCTGACGGCCGCCCTCGCCCTGCACGCGGCGGGCATCGAGTCGTCCCTGGTCGAGGGCGCCCGCGAACTCCGCCCCCTGGGCGTCGGCATCAATCTCCTCCCGCACGCCGTGCGGGAGCTCACCGACCTCGGTCTCGGCGACGACCTGGCCCGCATCGGCGTCGCCATCACCGAGCTCAACTACTGCGACCGGTCCGGAACCACGCTTTTCACCGAAAAGCGCGGGCTCGCCGGGGGCTATGACCGGCCGCAGTACGCCGTGCACCGCGGGCGGCTGCAGATGCTGCTGCTGTCCGCGGTGCGCGAGCGGCTCGGCCCGGACGCCGTCCGCACCGGCGTCCGGGTGACGGGGTTCACGCAGGACGCCGGCTCCGTACGCGCCCTGGCGGGCGACACGGAGATCGCGGCGGACGTGCTCGTCGGCGCGGACGGCCTCCACTCGGCCGTACGGGCCCAACTGCACCCGAGGCAGGGGCCCCTGGCGTGGTCGGGGGTGCAGATGTGGCGCGGGGTGACCGAGGGGCGGCCCTTCCTCGGCGGCGACGCGATGCTCGTCGCGCGCGGCGCGGGCCTCATCGCGCGGGGCGCGGGCAGCGAGGCGGGCCTGGAGCTCGTCGCCTACCCGATCGGGCCGGACCTGATCAACTGGGTGGTCCAGGTGCAGGTCGCCGACCCGGGCCCGCTGCCCGGCGACGCCAACTGGAACCTCCCCGGCCGCCCGGAGGACGTCCTGCGCCACATCGGCCACTGGGACCTCGGGCTGCTCGACATACCCGCCCTGATCACCGGCAGCTCGATGATCCTCGAGTATCCGATGGTCGACCGGGATCCCCTGCCGTTCTGGGGCTCGGGCCGGGTCACCCTGCTCGGCGACGCAGCCCACCCCATGTACCCGGTCGGTGCGAACGGCGCGTCCCAGGCGATCGTCGACGCCCGCGCCCTGGCCGACGAGCTCGCCCGCTCCGGATACCCGGGGGGCCTGACCGCGTACGAGTCGACGCGGGGGAAGGCGACCGCGGCCGTGATCGCCGCCAACCGCGAGCTGCACGCCGGAGCGGAGGCCCGCACGCCCACCGAACTGGCCCGGATCACCGAGCACTACCGGCGCGTGACGGGCGCCGACCGCCGTCGCCCCGAACGCCCGCAGGCCGGTCACTCTTAGCGCGTGTCCGACGAGTTCAGGCGAGTGCACGCCGGACACGCTCGGTGGTGCGGCGTACGGGGTTACTGGAACGTCAGTGTCCCGGCCCCCTCCACGCTGGATACCCCCGATCCCGCGCATGCCAGGGGGTCCGGGTTGACCAGGGTGATCGTTTCGATGGCTGAGTCGTTCTTGCCGTATCCGTCGGTGACGGATCCCGTCTTCGTCACCACGCTGGTGGCCGTCAGCCTCGTCACTGAGACGGTGGTCCAGTGCACGGTGGACTTCAGGCCGTTGTTCCACTTGTACTCGATGGTGGACTCCGGGCCGAGGCCGAGGGACTGGCAGGACGAGGGGACGGTCACCTCAAGAGCACCGCGGCCGGACGTGATGCCGACCGGATTTGTGCAGGTGGACCACGTTTCGCGGACCTTCACCTTGGTGTTCCGGGTGGTGTTGGTCAGGGGCGGGTCGAAGGTGGTCTTCTGCGTCCCCTGGCAGACCAGGTCGCCGACGGCGGCGTGGGCGCTGGTGGGGACGAGGAGACCGCTGACCGCGAGAGTGAGCGCAAGGGTGGTGCCGAAGGTCCGGGAGCGTATACCGGCAAGCACGATGCCTCCTATGGCTGTTCGGGACAGTGGGGCACGGTTCAGCCATTAGCCCAGAGGTATCGGCCACTTGGCCAGATCGAGACCCACACCCCGCGCTGCACTGGCGTGCCAACCATCCGCTCCGCACCCCCATGCGCCACCTGGTGCACCAATGTCCCGACGCACGGGTGAACGCGCAGGCGGAACAAGAGCCCGTCGATCACCGTGCTGACACGCCCACCGCCCGCCCCGCCCTGTGTCCTTCAGCAGATGCGACTCCGGCCGCGCCCACTCCTGCTCCGACATCTCACCCCGCCCCCCGCTGTGCCGGAACGGCACAACTAGCGCCACTCGGCCACGTGACCGTCGGACGGTCCTTAGCAGAACCGCCGGCAAGACCGTCACGACCGCCGCCAACGTCACCATCACCGTCACCGCTGAGGAGTCAGACATGGCCACCTTCGTTCTCGTTCCCGGTATGTGCCACGGCGCCTGGAGCTTCGAGACGCTCACCGAGCCGCTGCGGCGGCTCGGCCACCGTGTGCACGCACTGACCCTGACCGGTGTCGCCGAGCGCGCCCACCTCCTCACCTCCACCGTGAACCTCGACACCCACATCGAGGACGTGGCCGGCGTCCTGGAGGCCGAGGACATCGAGGACGCGGTGCTCGTCGGCCACAGCTACGGCGGCATGGTGATCACCGGCGTCGCGGACCGGCTGCCGGAGCGCGTGGACTCCCTGGTCTTCCTCGACGCGCTCGTCCCGCAGGACGGCGACTCCGTGTTCGCCCTTCTCCCGGCCCAGCCGGACTGGCACCGGACGGTCGGCGAGACGGGCTACGCGATCCCGCCGCTGCCGTTCTTCGACCCCCGCACCACACCGCACCCGCTGGCATCGGCCCTCCAGCGCATCCGCCTCACCGGGGACCTCAGCCGCTTCCGAAGCCGGACGTACGTGTACGCGACGGAGTCGGAGTGGGGCGGCGAATCGCCGTTCACCGCGCTGTACGAGCGCCTGCGGACGGACCCGGAGTGGACGACGCACGCCCTGTCGGGCAAGCACAACCTGATGCGGGACGTCCCGGAAGCCCTCTTGAAGATCCTCCTGGAGTCGGCCCCGGCCTGAGCGGTGTCCGGCCTGAGCCGTGCGCAGCCTGAGCGGTGTCCGGCTTGAGCCGTGTCCTGGAGTCGGCCCCGGCCTGAGCCGCGTCCCGCCTGAGCCGTGCGCAGCCTGAACCGTGTACGGTCTGAGCGGTGTCCGGCCTGAGCCGTGCGCGGCCTGAGCCGCGCCCAGCGAACCCTCGGCTACCGATCGGCTTCGCCGCCCGCGGCGGCGGGGCACCGCCTGGGGCGCGTCCTCAAGCGGCGCAGGGCGTCGGCCGCGGGCCGTCGTTCGCCTCCCACCCCGCAGTCCCGCCGGCAGGCCCTAAGGTATTCGCCGGCCGAGCGCGGCGGCCTCTCGGGCGATTTCCTCGTAATCCGCCTCGGGGTTGAGCTGATGGACGAGCTCCGGGGTCAGCGCGGCCCCGGAGAAGACGGCCGCCACGGCGGCGCGGTCGACGGGGCGCTCGAAGATGTCCTCGGCCCAGTCCGCGTAGGCCGTGCCGTCGGCGTCGAGCAGCTGCTCGAAGAGGAAATCGGCGCCGTCGGACTCGCCGTCCTCGAACACGACCGGCCCGCATCGCCACGCGTCGTCCCCGGTCTCGCGCCAGGCGCACACGGTGGCGTCGAAGAACCCGTCGAGCTGGAATGCCGGCTCGGCCGCGTAACGGGCGAGCGCCGGGGGCAGCCCGTCGAGCAGCCCCGGCCAGTGGACGCGGTCGTCCTCGCGCCAGGGCGTCGCGTCGCATTCGTGGTCGAAGCCGTAGAGGAACACGCCCGCGGGGTCGAAGACGACGGCGTAGAGATCGCCGCCCCCGTTGTCCATCGACGCCAGCGCCACCCCGTCCCCCCAAGCGGGGTCGAAGGCATATGTGCGCTCCCTCCCGGCGAAAATCGCGTCGAGGACCGCGAGCGACCGGCAGCGCTCCAAGAGCACCGCCGGGTGGGGCAGTTCGGCCACGAGCTCAGGTGAGTTCATGCCGACCATTGAACCCCCCACCACTGACAATCCGCCCTGACCTGCGGTTTGTTCAGCTACTCACGGGTCTGCTGGAAGGCCCAGACCCCGTCGTCCGAGCCCCGGTGCGGGACGACGACGCGGTTGTCGTGGAACCTCGCCGGGACCGGGAGGCCGGGCAGGTTCCCGCCGATGCGGTGGGCCTGGGTGAAGGCGTCCTCGTTGGGTTTCTGCTGCTCGGTGACGTAGAGGCCGCGATCGTCCGCGATAACGAAGACCTCCAGGCGGCCGTCCTGCGCGAGGATCGCCCTCGGTGTCTCCACGACCTTGCCCGAGAGCGGCTGGGGCACCTTCCAGCCGGTGAAGCCGGGCTGGTGTGCCGCGTGGTAACCGGTGGTGCCCGCGCGCCAGAAGACGCGGATGCGCTGGTCGGCGTCCGTGACGGCGAACGGGCTTCCGACCACGTGCGCCTTGCGCGCCGAGACGATGAAGTACGCGCCCCAGCTCGTGGAGTCGGCGGCCTTCTGGGCGATGCCCCACACCTCGTCGGCGGCGCCGTGCACGAAGACCTCCAGGCGCCCTTCGCCGTTGCGGACGGCGCTGGGGGCCAGGTTGCTGTGGGGGCCGGTATTGCCGCCGAGGCTGTCCGGAGGGTTCCAGCCCGCGTGTCCGACCCGGGTCTGGTCGACGTGCCAGAGGGCGCGGTCCGTGCCGTTGTAGAAGACGGAGATCCGCCCGTCGGCGTTCAGCGCGGCCGCGGGGTCGCTCGCCGCCCCGGAAGCGATCTTGGCCGGGGTGCCCCAGGCGCCGTTGATGACCTGCTGGCGCAGGTGCCAGATGGCGTGATCGGGGCCGCGCCAGAAGACGTGGATGTGCCCGTTGGGGCTGCGGAGGGCCACGGGGCTGCCGTCCACGGTGCCTGACGTCTTGGGGTGGACGTACCAGCCCGGGCTCCACTCCCAGTCCTCCTCCTGCCAGACGGAGTGGAGGTCCTTGCCGCCGCCGCGGACGAAGATCTGGAGACGGTCGTCGGCGTTGGGAGCCACAGCGGGATTGCCGACGGTGCCACCCCCGAGACCGAACGGCTGGGCCCAGACGAAACCGGGTGTCGTTGAAGGTGCCACGGGAACCCCCTGCTGGATGCGATGGGTCGTGTCGTCATGGACGGTAACCACCGCGACCCGCCCCCGGGGCCACCGGAACGAGAATGTCCGGAAACGCAGCGGCAGGCCGCGCCGCACCGTCGTGGACGGTGCGGCGCGGCCTGCCGGGTGGTGCGGCCTGCCGGGTGGTGCGGCCTGCCGGGTGGTGCGGGAGCGTCGGCCTGCTCAGCCCTCGGCGGACCGGCGGCGACGGGCCATGACGACCAGGCCCGCACCGGCGCCGAGGGCCACGGCGGCCCCGCCGATCGTCCAGGGCGCGTCGATACCGGCGCCGGTAGTGGCCATGTGGCCGCCGGCCTGCTCCGTCCCGGCGGTGGCGCCGCCGGCCTGGCCGCCCGGCTTCTGCTGCCCACCGGAGGCGGAGGTGGAAGTGGAGGTGGACTTGGTGCCGGTGGTGGTGGCGGTGCCGGTGCCGCCCTCGGCGGGCTTGTCCTTCGACGCCTCGCCCTTGCCGTCCTTCTCGGCCTTGTCCTTGGCGGCCTTCGCGGCCGCGTCGTCCTTGGCCTTGGCCTCGGCGTAGCCGGACTCCAGGAACTTGCGGATGTCCTCGTCGGTGCCCATGAACGCGGCGCGGGCGGCGGCCTTCACCGCGGGGCCGGCCTTGTGGGCGAGCTGCGAGGCGCGGAGCCGGTCGTCCTGGACGCGGGCGACGTGCTGGCCGGTCTCCAGGAAGCGGACGAGGGCGTCATTGGTGTTCGCGTCCAGCGCCTTGCGGGCGGCTTCCTTGACGGTGGGGCCACCGGCACCGTAGATCCGGCTCACGAAGATCCGGTTGTCCGAGAAGCGGGCGAATTCCTGCCCCTCCGCGAGGAACTTCACGCGGTCGGCGGCGGTGCCGTCCAGCGCTTTGCCCGCCGCTTCCTTCATGGTCGGGCCGGCGTTCTTGTCGCCGAGCATCCGGGTGATGGCGACCATGTTGTCCTCATCGCGGGCGTCGTACTGCCCCTTTTCGATGAACTGGCGCATGGCGGCCGCACCGCCGTCGATCGCCTTGCTTCCCTCGCGCTTGAGGCCCCGGCCGGCGTCCTTCTCGCCCATCATCCTCAGGATGGCGATCCGGTCGTTCTCCTCCTGCGAGCCTCCCTTGGCGGTCTCATCGGCCTTGTCGGGCGTCGACGCGGCCGTACCCGAGGCCGGGTCGGCGACTGCCGGGGAGGAGAGCAGAACGGCCGGTGCCATCGCGGCAGCGACGACGATGGCCGAGAGACGAGCCAGCTTCACGCGGTATACCCACTTTTTCGACTGAATTCAAGGAAAAACATTTAACTGACTCATATATTACGCAAGGCCCTATCAGGGCGAAGATGTCGGCCCGGTGATGTGCTCGCTGATGCATGCGAAGGAGGTCCCAATCGCACGAACTTGCCATCTGAGAACTGGGGTTGAAGGCCCGCGCGGGCGATCGAGCCTGCGGTACGGTGACCGGCATTCGGTGGCTTCGTACGAAACGAAGCGGCCCCCGGCGGTGCTACAACACCAATCCGAGGGCCTACACCCACGAGGACCTCTACAGGAGTCCCCAGGAATGCTCCGGCATGCTATCTCCCCCGAGCGATTCTTCTCCCAAGTACCGAACGAGATCATCAGGCACCCGCGCCTGTCAGCGGCGGCAGTCCGCCTGCTGACCTGGCAGTTGTCCCTTCCGAGGGATGTGGATGTTCCGCTGTCCGAAACGGCGGCGCAGGCGGGCATCAAGAAGACAGCGTTCATCCGCGCGAAGCGGGAGCTGGTGGCGGAGGGCTACGTCCACGAGTGGCGCCGCCAGGGCACGGGCGGCCGGTGGACGACGACGCAGCTCGTCTCGAACGTACCGCTGACGCCGGACGAGGCAGTGGCCTTACGGGACGGGGCCGCCCCCGGGTCTTCTCAGCCGACGGTCGAGGAACCGGCCGTCGGTGAGCCGGAGGGCCGGGCCGTCGGCCGCTACCCAGACAACACGGAAGAGAACACGGACAACCCATCCCCCCAGCCCCCCGCCGCTTGCGGAGTGCCGCAGCCGCTGATCGACCGGGGCGGGCTGGTCCTGGCGTCGGTCTCCCACCGCGAACGGAAGCTGCGGCTCACGGGACGGGACGTCCAGGGGCTGGCCGCGCTGGCGGGCGAGTGGCTGCTGCGGGGAGCGACGGTGAAGGAACTCCGCGAGGCCCTGACGGACGGCTTGCCGGAGCGCGTCCACGCGCCTGCCGCGCTGGCGCGCGATCGTCTGGTGCGGAAGATGCCGGAGACTCCGCCGCTGGGGGTGACGGAACCGGCGGTGCGGGCGTTGCAGACGTGCGAGGGGGGTTGCGAGCGGGCGTTCCGGCCGGTGGGGGAGGAGACGCAGTGCAGGGACTGTCGCCTCGATGTGGCGGCACGACCGGATAGTGGCTGGGCCGCCGCCCAGGCGTCCCAACTCGCCTACTGAAGGGGAATCGATGCCCGGACAGAAGAAGCTCCAGCCAGGGCTCTCCCTGGCCGCGCTTTACGGCAAGAAGGTCCGCAAGCTGCGCACGCAGGCCGGCTGGACACAGCGGGAACTAGGCGGGAAGGTCTACGTCTCGCACAGCAGAATCGCGAGGATCGAGCTGGGCACAGAATCACTTCCGCGACAGCTGTCGGACGCCTTGGACAAAGTCCTGGGCGCGGACGGCGACTTGTCCGACCTCTGGGAGCACATCGGCTACCCCCTGCGATTTCCCAGCTGGTCCACGCCCTTCTTCGAAGCCGAGACCAAAGCGACAAGGATGCACAAGTTTTCGCACATGATGCCGGGGCTGACACAGACAGAGGGCTACATGCGAGCCCTGTTCGGCCCCTACGACATTTACAGCGGGCTGACCACGGAAGAGAAGGTATCTACTCGCCTCGGCCGACAGGCCATTCTGGACTCCGCCACGCCGCCCTGGCTGTGGATCATTCTTGACGAAGCCGTGCTCTACCGGATCGTGGGCGGCCAGGAGGTCATGCGCGGACAACTAACCCAGCTTCTGGCATTGACCGAACGGCCGCGCTTTCACCTGCAAATCCTCCCGTACGCGAGCTCCGAACCGTGCACGGTGGGGGGCTCCATGACCCTCTTAACGCTCCCCCACAAGGGCCAGTTGCTCTACCTGGACGGCATCGGCGCCGGTGGCCTCATCGACGACCCGGAAAAAATCGAAATGTACGCCTGCGCCTACGACCGCATGCAGGCGAACGCGCTCGCTCCCGTGCCCACCAAGGAGTACATCCGCAAGGTGATGGAGGAGCGGTACCCGTCCGGAGACTAGAGCGGCCCCACATCCGGAGAGCCCACGGTGGGCGGCCTGTGCAGAGGCTCCAGGCCCCGACGGGCCGCCCGTCCTGGGCCGCCTTCATCGCCGCCCTATGACCCGTCCCGGCCCTCGGCCAACGTGTGCGCGACCAGCGCATTCGCGTGGCCGTGGCCGAGGCCGTGCTCGGTCTTCAGCCAGGCGACTATCTCCATGTGCTTCGTCAGCGGCGAGGAGCGGATGAGGTCCTTCCACTCGGCCACGGGACGGCCGTACTTCTTCTCGATCGACGGGAAGTAACTGGCAGGGCCCTTCACGGTCTCAGTCATGCCCCGAGTATGGATCCACCCACTGACAATCGATCTTGACCAGCGCATCCGTGATCCTCCCTCCCGGGTTGCACACGGCGCGTCTCCTGCCAGGGTGGGCCCGTAGGCCCGATCCCCTCCCCGTTTGCGAGGACGTCGTGACGACTGTCAGTGACCGGTCCCGGCTGGACCAGCACCGCGAACGCAACACCGACGAGGCCGCCGTCGAGACCGTACGGTCCCGGATGGCCGAATCCGGTGTGGAGTATCTGTACTACCAAACGGTGACGCTGACCGGCCGGGTCATCGGCAAGGTCGTGCCCGCCCGGCACCTGGCCCGGAATGTCGAGCACGGAGTGCACATGCACCGCACCGGGCTGGCGGACCTCCAGACCGACCGCTACGGCACGCTGCTCGGCGGCGGGTGCGGGGCGACGGAATTCACGGCCATGCCGGACCTGGACACCTTCGCCGTGCTGCCCTGGGACACCCGCACGGGCCGATTCTTCTGCCGCCTCTACGAGCCCGCCCATACGGCCGGAGAACTCGGCGGCCGGCCGCTGGCCACGGACGCGCGCGGAAACCTCCAGCAGGTCCACGCGGCTTTCACCCGGCGGACCGGCCTGGAATTGCGCAGCGGCTGCGAACCGGAGCTGTCCTGGACCGGCCCCGGTCTCGACGCGCGGCCCCGCCCGCATACCAGCCCCGCCTACCACGTGGACCATTTGGAGCGGTACCGGCCTATCTACCAAAAGGTGATCGCTTACGGGCAGGCCCTCGGGCTCGACATGATCGAAGGCGATTACGAGGACCCGAACCAGCTCGAACTGAACTGGATGTACGACCACGCGGACCGCACCGCCGACCGGCTCATCGTCCACCGGCAGATCTGCCGCCAGGTCGCCCGCGAACTCGGCTACACCGTCAGCTTCATGCCCAAGCCGGCCGACAACCGGAAGGGCAACGGCTGCCACCACAACCTCAGCCTGTGGCGAGGTGAGGAGAACGTCCTGGCCGACCCGGACACGCGCCACCTGCACCTGACCGACACCGCTCGGCACGCCATCGGCGGAATCCTCGCCCACACCACGGCGATGACGGCGGTCATGGGGCCGACGGTGAACTCGTACAAGCGCTACTGGCACGCCAGCCAATTCGCGCCCACGCATGCCAACTGGGGCATGGACAACAAGACGTGCAGCGTCCGGCTTTCGGCGAACGGGCGCCTGGAATTCAAGCTCCCGGACGCGATGGTCAACCCGTACCTGTCCCACGCGGTGCTTCTCGCGGCCATCGAGGACGGCCTCAAGAACCGGATCGACCCCGGCCCCGCCCAGGAAGGCACCGGCCGCACGGAAACCGCTCCCCCGGCCGCCGCGCTGCCCATGACACTGGGCGAGGCGGTCGAGAAATTCGTCGCGGACCCGGTCGTCACGGGAGCCCTGGGCCCGGAACTCACCGATCTGTTCCAGGTCCTCAAGACCGACGAATGGGCCCGCTTCTGCGGCTCGGTGACCGACTGGGAGCGGACGATGTACGGCCAGGAAGGCTGCTGACGGGCCTGGCCGGCCGTCAGTCGACCAGCACCCTCACCACGCCCCGGACGAAACGCCCTATCAGGCTCAGGGCGCCGAGATCGGCGGCGGTCTCGGCGGCGTCGACGGCCAGGTCGGCCTTCCCGCCCCGATCCCTCGGCAAAGACCGGCAAGGCTTGCACTCACGCCGCAGGAACCCGCGCTTGCCCCCGCAGTTCCGGCACCTGCTTCGACGACTCGTCATGGAAGAAATAATCGCAGGCCACCGGACACGGAAGCAGGCGTACCCGGTGGCTGCTTCCCCCTTACCGCACGGTGACAGTGCCGGTCATCTGCGAGTGGAGAGCGCAGTGATAGGAGAAGACCCCAGGGGTCTCGAAGACGTGGGTGAAGCTCTGTCCAGGCGTGAGGCGACCGGAATCCCACCCGGGCCCGTCAGAGGTCGCCGTGTGGTCGATGCCGACATCTTCGTTGTTGACCCAGCGGACCGAGTCGCCACGCTGGACGGTCACGAACGGCGGGATGAAGGCGAAGCTCCGCATTTCTACGGTGACGACGGCAGCGGACCGGTGCGGCACGGGCCGGGGAACGGAAAGCGCGGGCGCCGGAAAGAGCACCCCCAGGGACAGCAGAGCCACCAGGGCGGTGAGCAGACGGGGAAGCGTACGAGGAGAGAAGCGCGGCATGGCCATTTCCTTCCCGCGAGCGAGTAGGGAGAACTTCCCCTGCCCCTACCGCGATAACCGCCCCTGACCCGGATATGGGGCTGCGGAATACCGCAGTCTCCGCGAGCGAAACCAGTGGGTGACGGCGCCGGCTCACCGGATCAGCCGATGTAGCCGAACGGAATAGTCTTCCGGACCGCGTCGGAAAGCACGTCGAGCGCGCCGAATTCCCCGTCGCCCCCGGTGTATTTCTTCGGGACCGTCACCTCGACCCACGCTTCCCGCTTCGACGTGGTGAGACGGACGTCCCCACCGGGCTGCCCCTCGGGCATCCACTCGACGCCGCGGAACTCCCAGGTGGGCGTCCACGGCCGGTATCCGTCATGCCCCTCGGTGACGACCAGGGGCCGCCGGACCCCGCAGCGCAGCGCAATGGCAGGGCTCCCCCAGAAGGCGGTGAATTCCGAATCGGGCCCGACGGCCCGCCGCTTCAGCCCGCCCACCGTGCCGGGCAACGCCCGGTGCAGAGCCCGGCAGTGCTCGGCCTGCTTCCCCTGCGGGGCGGGAACGGGCCCGGCACTCTCCGCCCCACCACCGCCCGAACAGCCGACGGCAGCGAACAGCAGGAGTACGGCGAGCCGACGCGAGGCACTCAGCACGACGCGGTCGCTGACCCGGCCCACACAAACCCCCCTCCACCCGGCCGGAGCCGAGGCCCATGCGAAAGGGGCACCCCGACCCGGGGCACCCCTTCACAACCTGGCCGGACGGCCACACGGCGGAGAGTGTGGGATTTGAACCCACGGTGACATCGCTGCCACGACGGTTTTCAAGACCGTTCCCTTAGGCCGCTCGGGCAACTCTCCCCGCGCCGTCGCACCTGCGGCAGCGCGGGAACAGCCTACCGGGTGGACGAATCCGCCGTGCAGCGGTGATCAAGAGATGGGACGGTCCCGGGGCCCGGCGGCAGGGAAGGGCGCCTCCTTCGGGCGTGCTCCGGCCTTCGGGGCGGGTCGGGGGCCGGGGCGGTGAGCGGCGAGGATTTGCCGGGCCAGGGGGGGTGGAGAGAAAGCAGACCGTACGGTATGTTTCCCTCACCGAGACCCACGGTGCCGCTACCCCCGGGCGGCACCGTGATCAGCATGGAAGGGCAGGCCGATGCCTGGCAGCGCGGGCACTGTCGCGCAGATGTGGCGTTACCCCGTCAAGTCCATGGGGGGCGAGCGGATAACGGTCGCCGAGCTGAGCGAACACGGCATCGCCGGCGACCGCACCCGGGCGGTGTTCGACGTCACCGCCGGGAAGCTCCTCTCCGCGAAGAAGGAACCCCGGCTGCTGCTCGCCACGGCACGCACCTGCCCGAGCGAGGGGGTGCTCGTCACCCTGCCCGGGCAGGCCGAACTCTCCGTCGACGACCCGGAGCTGACCACCCGGCTCAGCGACTGGCTGGACCGCAAAGCGGAGTTGGTGCAACCGGTCGCCGGTATGAGTGCGGTGTTCGAGAAACCCGACCCCGAGGACGAGAGCCTCGCCAAGGACCTCTCGACCCAGCCCGGTCTGTTCTTCGACACCAAGTCGACCCTGCACGTGCTCACCACGTCCAGCCTGCGCGCCGCCCGCCTGCTCCACCCGGACGGCGACTGGGACGTCCGCCGCTTCCGCCCGAACATCGTCGTACGGACGGTCGGCCATGGTTACCCCGAGGAGTCGTGGACGGGCCGGACGATCCGGATCGGCGACGCGACCGCCTGGGTCCGCAAGCCGACGCCGCGGTGCGCCATGACCACCCGGGAGCAGCGCGGCCTGCCCGCCGACCGGGAGATCCACCGCGTGCTGGCCCGCCACCGCAAGAACGTCCTCGGGGCCCTCGTCCACCCCGAGGGCACGGCGCGGCTCCTCGTCGGAGACCCGGTCGTGGCCTGAGCCCGGCGGATCTGAGGCAGGCAGACGTGAAAGGGGCGACCGGAGGTTCTCCGGCCGCCCCTTTCACGCATCAGGCTTCACGCCTTACTTGTCGCCCTTGCGCTCGCCCAGGACAACCTCCGTGGTGGCCTGCTTGCCGTCACGCGTGTAGGTGACCTTGACCTTGTCGCCGGGGCGGTGCGTCCAGATCTCGCTGATCAGCGTGGGGCCGCTGTCGACCGCCGTGTCGTCGATCTTGGTGATCACGTCGCCCGGCTTCAGACCCGCCTTGTCGGCCGGGCCGCCGGGGGTGACGGCCGGCGAGCCGCCGTCGCCCGACGGGGAGATCTTGGCGCCCGAGCCGACCTCCTTCATGTTCACTATCGCGGAGATGACCGGGTAGACCGGCTTCCCCGTCTTGATCAGCTCGTCGGCGACGTTCTTCGCCTGGTTGATCGGGATCGCGAAGCCCAGACCGATGCTGCCGGCCTGCTGCTGGGCGCCACCGAGCCCGCCGCCGTTGTTCGCGGACTGGATGGCGGAGTTGATGCCGATGACGGCGCCCTGGGCGTTCAGCAGCGGGCCGCCGGAGTTGCCCGGGTTGATCGACGCGTCGGTCTGGAGCGCGCTCATGAACGAGGCGTTGCCCGCGCCCCCGCCGTCGCTGGAAGCCACCGGGCGCTTCTTGGCGCTGACGATGCCCGTGGTGACCGTGCCCGACAGGCCGAAGGGCGCGCCGATCGCGATCGTGGCGTCACCCACGGCCGTGCGGTCGGAGTTGCCGAGCGGGATCGGGTTCAGGGTGGCGCCGGAAGGGTTCTTCAGCTTGATGACGGCGACGTCGTAGCCCTGCGCGCGGCCCACCACCTCGGCGTCGTACTGCTTGCCGTTGGAGAACGTCGCCGTGAGCTTGCCGCCGCCCTGGGCCGCGGAGGCGACCACGTGGTTGTTGGTGAGGATGTGGCCCTGCTTGTCGTAGACGAAGCCGGTGCCCGTGCCGCCCTCACCCCCGCCGCTCTGGGCCTCGATCGTGACGACGCTCGGCAGCGCCTTGTTCGCGATGTCCGAGACGGAACCGGGGGCGCGGCTCTCCAGCTTCGGGTCGCCGGACGAGGAGACGGTCGTCGAGCTGTCGCCGTCGGCGCGGTGCGCCGTCCAGTAGCCGATGCCGCCGCCGACACCGCCCGCGACCAGGGCCGCGACGAGGACGGCCGCGACGAGGCCGCCGCCGCGCTTGCGGGCCGGGGGCTGCGGGAGGGTGGGGGCGCCCCAGGGGCCGGCCGGACCGGCGGGGGCGCCGGGGCCGCCCGGGTAGACGGGGCCGGCGCCGGGGGCTCCGCCGTAGGGCTGGTGCTGGGGATCCGGGGTGGCCGCGCCGTACCAGGCGCCCTGCGGGGGCTGGGGCTGCTGGGACTGCTGCTGCATTCCGGGCTGGGCGTACGGGGACTGCGGGGGCTGTGCGGCCTGGGGGGGCTGTGCTGCCTGCGGGGCGGGGGCCGTGACCGGCAGCTGCGCCGTCGCGTCAGCCGGGGGCTGGGAGGGCTGCTGGGGCTGTGCGGCCTGCGGGGCCTGAGCGGGCTCCGGGGCATGGGCGGGCTCCGAAGCCTGAGCGGCCTGTGGGGCATGGGCAGGCTCCGGGGCATGGGCAGGCTCCGGAGTGGCCGTCTGCTGGGGCTGCTGTGCCCGCTGGGGGGCCTCCTCCGCCGTGGGAGCGGGAGCCGCAGACGGCTCCGCGGCCGGCGCCGCGTCCACCGGCTCCGGCGGAGCGCTCGGCACCGGCGGCGCGGCGGGAACGGGGCGCTCCGACTCGGCGGCCGCAGACGGAACGGCGGCGCCCTCGTTCTCGGTGCTCACAGCTCTCTCCTCATCACGTGCACCACCAGGTGCACATCAGTCTCGTCGCGACGTCGGGCCACGCCTGCGTGCTCGCGCCTCGCACACGTCTTACGTGTACATGTCCTACGCGCCCACGTCATGGATGGTTCCGTCGCCAGCTTTTCCCATGTCACGTCAGACCACCGTAAGCGGAGGCTGTGCCCTGCCGCCCCGGCCCGGGCCCCCGGGGAACGTCCACGATGAATCCATCACATCCATAGCAAAGAGGACCGCATGCGTGACGGTGCCGGGCGGTGGCACCATAACGCGGTGACCTATGCGCACTCGGCCCGGGACATCGCCCCCGGGGCCCACCCGCTGTCCGTCGTCGCCCACCGCGGAGCCTCCGAGGACGCCCCCGAACACACGCTGACCGCCTACCGCAAGGCCATCGAGGACGGCGCCGACGCCCTGGAGTGCGACGTACGCCTCACGGCCGACGGCCACCTCGTGTGCGTCCACGACCGCCGCGTCAACCGCACGTCCAACGGCCGAGGCGCCGTCTCCTCGCTCGAACTGGCCGACCTCGCCGCCCTCGACTTCGGCTCCTGGAAGGGCGAGGCGACCGACCGGGAGGCCCCCGACCTCGACGCCACCGCCGTCCTCACCCTGGAACGGCTCCTGGAGCTCGTCGCCGACGCCGGGCGCCGCGTGGAGCTGGCCATCGAGACCAAGCACCCGACCCGCTGGGCGGGGCAGGTCGAGGACCGACTGCTCACGCTGCTCGACCGCTTCGGCCTCACCAAGCCGCCCACGGGCGAGCCCCCGGCCGTGCGCGTCATGAGCTTCTCCGCCCGCTCCCTGCACCGCGTCCAGGCGGGGGCGCCCGCCGTCCCCACCGTCTACCTGATGCAGTTCCTCTCACCGAGGCACCGGGACGGCCGGCTGCCCGCGGGCGTGGGGATCGCCGGGCCGAGCATCCGGATCATCAGGAAGGACCCCGGCTACGTGGAGCGGCTGCACCGCGCCGGGAACCAGGTGCACGTCTGGACGGTGAACGATCCGGCCGACGTCGAATTGTGCGCGCGGGCCGGCGTGGACGCGGTGATCACAAACCGGCCCAAGCAGGTGCTTTCCCAACTCGGTCGGCGGTAGCGCCATTACATGGAGTGCACCGGCGCGTTCGGTGTGTGTTCGACTGGTCCGAGTGCCTCGCCGTCTCGCGGATGGCCGGTTTCCGGTCCAGGCCATTGGGGCATCCATCCCCTGACGTGGGGCAAAGGAGGTCTCGGGGGTGGCGTTGGTGGTGGCACAGGAGGTGCCCACGTCGTCGATCATGGCCGTACCCCATGGTCCGAGCGCGGTGGGCCAGGCAAGACACCGGATGCGTGAGGATCTGCGCATCAGCGGGGTATCGGATTCAGTCATCGACGACGCCGTACTGATTCTTTCGGAGCTGCTCAGCAACGCGTACCGGCACGGACGCCCGCTGAGCCCGGAGAACGGCGACAGAGACGCGGAAAAGGACGGGGGGATACGTGTCGCTTGGAGAGTGGACAAACACGGTCGGCTCACGGTCGAGGTCACGGACGGCGGAGGCCCCACCCGGCCCCTTCCGGCCACTCCCTCGGTGACCGCGCGCGGCGGCCGCGGCCTGAACATCATCAACGCCCTCTCCCAGGACTGGGGCGTCCGGGATGCCCGCGGCGAAGTGACCGTATGGGCCGTACTCTCGGCGCGGGGCGGCTTCGCCACGCGGATGGATCTCGTTCCCGACATGGCGTTCATCGATATCGACGAGCTGGCATGACGGGGGCGCGACGCGCGTAGACCACGGGCGTGCGAGCCCGGCGCGTCCGTCACCTGGCGCATCTGTCACCCGGCACGGCCGGTGGGCCCCAGCCCGAGGCGCGCCCCGCGCGCGACGACGGGCCGGCACCCCCGCCATCGGCCTTTCCGGCGTTCAGCCTTCCCGGCCTTGGCCTTCCCGGTGTTCCCGCTGATCACTGCCTTGAGCGGCGGTGGCCTCCGGCCGGGCGTGACAACTACCGCCCAACCGGGCGCACCCGACGCGAGACGGTCAGCGACCCCGACCCCGACCCCGGCCCGGCCCTTCAAGCCCTGGCCACGGCACAGGCTCCCGCCGACCCGGCGGACCGAGGTCACCGGCGATGTCAGCCCGCCGCGCCCGCGACTGCCGACGGATCCAACGGCCGCCCTGACGCACGGCAGCGGCCCCGCACCACCGCCGACGCCGCCCGGCACGCGGCGAGCCACGTCGGCCCGATCCGCGAGGTGTTGCGCGTCGGCGCCCCCCACGCCGACAGGCAGCAACGCTTCGCCGCCGGGCCTGCGCGGCCAGCGCCAAGGCCGCCCCGCCGAGAGCCCCGACCCCCGCAGCCCCCACCCCGCCACCACGCCGGCAAACAGCACGGCCTCCTAGCGCCGTCACCGTCGCGAACCGCAACCCGGTCCCGGCGGCCGCCGCAACCCCCGCCACACCCCTACCCCGCGCCCCCACGCCCCCGCCCCCCGTGACCGCTAGGCTCGCGCAGGCATCAGCCCATACGCATCTGTACCTGCACCGACCGGGAGACACGCACGCCATGGCCAAGAAGCGCCGCCCCCAGACCAAGGCCGCCACGCCCAAGGCCGTCGACGGGGCCGTTCCCGTCGTCGGTGCACGGGAGCCCTGCCCCTGTGGTTCGGGGCGGCGGTACAAGGCGTGCCACGGGCGCGAAGCCGCGCACAGCGCCGTCGAGCTCGTGCAGCGGCCGTTCGAGGGGCTGCCCGGTGAGGCCGACTGGGTCGCGCTGCGCGAGCTCGTCCCCGCCGCGACCGTCGAGCTGACGCTCAAGGGCGGGCTGCCCGACGGCGTGCCGTCCGTGACGCTGGCCACCGTGCTGCCCATGGCCTGGCCCGCGCTGCGCCGCGACAACGGCGCCGTGCTGCTGGGCCTGCAGAACGACACCGCGTCCGGCGACCTCAGCCGCGACCTCGCCGACACCCTCCGGCGTGCCCTGGCGGCCGAGCCCGGCAGCCCGGTCACCGCCGGGCGCGCCGACGCCGACGGGCCGCGCCTGCAGGACCTGCTCGACCCCGCGAGCCCCTTCGAGCCGGCCGTGCACACCGGATTCGAGTTCTGGGTCGAGAACGCCGACAGCGCCACCGGGGAGGTCGCCGCCTCGCTGGATCGAGCCAACGCCGCCGCGATCCCGACCGTCCGGCTCTCCGGCGTGGACGCCGCCTACTGGTGCGAGACGCCGGAGAAGAACCACCTCCGCTGGGTCATGCTGCACCCGGAGGAGAAGCTTCTGGACGCCCTCGCCCGGCTGCACGTCACCGGTGAGACCTCGCTCGGCGAGGGGACGCGCCTCGTCGGCTCGTTCCGCGCGCACGGTCTGACCGTGCCCGTCTGGGACCTCCCGAGCGCGATGCGCGCGGAGGACGTCGAGAAGCCGGCCGCCGCGTTCGCGGAGCGGCTGGCCGCGGCCCTCGCGAACGAGACACCCCTGACGGCGGAGGAGCGGCGCGCCCGCGGCGGCCTCACCAGCCGTCAGGTCACCTTGAACTGAAGCCCGATCGGCCCGCACGGCAGGCGAGAACGGCAGCGAAGTGCCGACCGGACGACGCGGACCGGACATGAATTCGGCAGAAAGCTGACACGGAACCGGCAGGAAGCCTGCCGGATCCCCCGTTGGCCGGGCACGCAACCGGTCGGAGCCGCTGATTCCGGGGGTGGAGCGGGCGTCAATTACGTGACTCCTGTCACAACTCCCGCTGTCAGCCCGGAAATACGCGTCCGGAAATCCGCGATCGAATTTGCGAACGGCCGATCTCTTGTTACCGTTCTAGGAGCCCGGTCGCTGGTGCATCCCCCGTCGCCAGCGACCGGGCGCTTCCATGCCCGGACCCGTACGGCCGATCCCCCGGCCCCCGGTCCGCGGGCGGCGCCTAATCGGCCCGGTCCCCCGGTGAGTTGCTCCCGGACCTGAGCAGCAGATCCCCTTCGGGCGACGCGATCTCCGCGACCGCCGTGTACGCCTCCTGGCCGCCCTCACCAACCGGCGCACGCCCTTGGGCACGCTCCCGGCCGTGCTCCGGCGCACGGGTCGTCCGCTCGCGCGGGGTCTCGCACCCGCCGGGCTCGTCGGAGGCGTCCGTCCGGCAGTGCACCTCGACCGTCCGCCCGTCGGGGCCCATCAGGGTCAGCACGGCCGTCACAGGGCCGCCCGTGGCGTTGCGGTAGTACGTCCGGGCCCAGGTGTCGGTGCCCTGCTCCAGGACGCACGTCTGGGCCTCCACGCCCTCGGGCGAGGTCAGTTCGGGGCCGCACCGCACGGAGCGGCGGGGTCCGGGGTCCGCGGCGCGGGCCGGCGAGGGCGAGGCGCCCGGCTCGTCGGGGAGCGCCGCGGCGGCCCCCGGCCGCTCGCCGACCGCCCCGCGGGGCTTCCCCTGGGCCTTTTCCGGCCGCATCAGCCCGGTGGGACCCGCCGTGGCCACCGCCAGCGGCAGCACGATGGCGAGAGCCACCGCGCTCGCGAGCGCGACCATCCTGAGATTCGCCGCGCGCTGCTGCGCCGCACTCGGCACACCGGACGCACGCTTCATGACGCACGCTTCATGGGGACCACCTGCACTCGCCGCGAAAGCCGGACCGCGGGGACGGCCAAAGGGACACCCGCCGACACCCCGCAGAAACCGGCGGCGCCCGGCACGGAATCCGGCACAGGCCCGCAGCCGAACATAGCGGGCGGAACCCCTCCCGCACGGCGGCCGCGCGGCCGTTTCCCGCAGTTCCCGGAGCGGCTACACCCGTACGAGTGAGAGCGCGTGCGTCTCCCGTCCGTACGCGCTCTCTCGTCCCCGCACAGGCTCCCCCCTGAAGGGGTCGCCGCTCCTCCTGCGGTCCCGGACCTCGCCGGGAACCTCCCGAGGCCCCCAGGGGCCCCTGCGGCCGCTCTGCCGCGTCAGTACGCGAGCTTGCTGCCGCCCCCCGGCGTGCCCGCGCTCTCCTCGACGAGGACGTCGACGAGCGTGGAGATGTCCGGCAGCCAGGGCGGCGCGGGCTCGGCCGCGCGGGCCCGGAGCGCCCGGACCGTGCGGGCGCTCCCGGCGGCCGGCGCCGGGGCCGGCGGCTGCGGCGCGCGTTCCCAGCGCACCCGGCCGGCCCCCGTGGGCGACGGCGGCAGGGCCACGTAGCCGCCCTCCCCGTGGAAGCGCAGCGAGCCGGGCACCCAGTCCTGGCTGTGGAGCAGCTCGCCGAGGACGGCGAGGGAGTACGGGGCCACCAGCAGGGCCCACCGGGTGGGGGTGGCCACCACGGGACCCAGGCGCACGCCCGCGCGGTCGAAGGACGCCAGGGCGCGTGCGCCGGCCACCGCCGGCAGGCTCACCGCGCACGGCGCACGCCCGCCCGTGGCGAGCACCACCGGGGCGTCGGGGCGCTGGGTCCACCACCACCGGACCATCCGGGCGTCCGTCGTCGCGGCCAGCAGCCCCGGGTCGAAGGGGTGGCCGCCGGGGGCCGCGCAGTCGGGGTGCGGGCAGGCGCAGTCGGGCTCGCGGCCGTCACCGGCCAGCAGCCCCACGCCGGGGACCACGGGCCATTGCCACTCCGTGGCGTAGGCCAGGGCCGCCGTCAGTACTGCGGACCTGCCGCTCCGCCGGAGCGAGAGCTTGCGTCGCCTTCCGAGGATCTCGCGCATGAGCGCTCGTTCCTTTCCGTTAACGCCGAAGTTGGAGCCCTTGCCGGAGACAAGGGTCTTTTCGCACTACAGGGGCAGGGCTGTGCAGGGAACTGCACGGCACTGCGCGGATTGAACGGGACCGAACAGGGCTGAACGGGATGGCACGGGCCGTACGGGCTGAACGGGACTGCTGGACTGCACAGGGCCGAACGGAACTGAACTGCGCATTCCGAATGCATCGCGCCGGGCTGCGCCTTCACTCCATGGCACTACGACCCTGCGTGGCACGCCGCACAACACGCCGTGGCTCTTATGAAGCCGGCACACCACGTGGTTCCAATGTCACTGCATGTACAACGCAGCGCATCACGCCACGGGCCGAGCGTGAAACATGGCGGGGGGTGGCGCGCGTATGGCGCTTTGTGCCGAACCTGAACGCCCCTCGCCCTGCGGCACGGGTCGCCCCACGCCCTCGGGGGATGGGCGCGGCTGTTGCCGGTGTAAGACGCTCGGGCCCTCCACCGGGTTCCGGGGCGGCCCCAACTGCCCCTGCCCTTCTCCGAGTACGTACCCACCGAGGTGGATATGACGCGCTGTCGAGCGACGTCAGTCGATCGTGAATCCCGGGCCGCCGGACCATTTTCCGGCCAACTTTGAAACCCCATAGACACCACCAATCCCACCGGTCCAATGCTGGACATCGCCTTACCCAGGCGTGTACATGTGGAGCACTGATAGCGCGCAACACGACAGGGGGTTTGCGATGCTATTGACGAAAAGGCACTGGCTAACCAGCTGGTCAAGAGGGTTCGACAGGGCGCCGAGCGGGCTGCCGAGGACCGCATTCCCCCGCGCCGCCGAGCGGCCCGCCCCGGGCAGCAGGCCATGACTACACCCCATCTGCCGAAAGTGGCCGGAATCAACCCTCCGCTGTCCGCTCCCTCCCACACTCCTCCCCCCGCCTCCGCCGAGGACGAAGCCGCCTCCCCCACCGACTCCGCCGGATCCCCCGGCACCGGCGAATGCGCCGGTCCCGCCGGACCTGGTGATTCCGCCCGCTCCCCGCACGGCCCCGGGGGCGCGTCCCCCGCGGGATCCCCCGGAGGGGCGGGGCCGTCCAGCTCCGCCTCCTGCCCCGCGACCGCCGGGCCATGCGGGGCACCCGCCCCGGCCCGCAGCCCCCGCCCCGCGCCCCACGCCGTCGTGCAGGACCACCTCGCGGGCTGGATCTGCGACCTCACCGCGCTCCAGGAGCTGACCGAGCGCCTCGCCCGCACCGACACCCTGGACAGCGCCCTGCGCGAGCTGCTGCGCGCCGGAGCGGCCCTCGTCGGCGCCCGCCGCGGCCTCGTCACCCTCCAGCCCGCCCACGGCCCCGGCCGCGACCGCCGCACCACCGTCGGGCTCGGCCTCGGCCAGGCCGACCTCGGCCACCTGGAGACCATCCCGCACGGGCCGCTCCCGGCCGGCACCACCGGCCCGCCCGCCGCCTACGACGCCTGCGGGCGGCTCTTCGACGACCTGCCCCCCGCGGGCTCCCGCGCCGGCGCCGCCCACCCCGACATCGCCGCCGACGAGAACCTCCACCCCCGCCACCGCGAGGTCGCCGCCCGCCTCGGCTACGGCGCGAGCTACGCCGTGCCGCTGGAGTCCGAGGCCGCCGGACGGCTCGGCGCGGCCGTCTGGCTCTACGACGAGCCCGCCGAACCCACCGGCCGCCAGCGGCACCTCGCCGGCCTCTACCGCGACTACGCCACCGAGCACCTCGCCCGTCACCTCGCCCTCGCGGAGGCCCGGGAGACCGCGGCCACCCTCCACGAGGAGCTGCTGCCCAGCCGACTGCCCCGGATCGCGGGGGTCCGGCTGGCCGTCCGGCACCGCACCGGGCCGCGGGGCGGCGGCGACTGGTACGACGCGCTGCCGCTGCCCGAGGGCGCGCTGGGGCTCACCGTGGGCGGAGTCACCGGCTCCGGGCCCGGCGCGGTCGCCGCGACGGGCCGGCTGCGGGCCTCCCTCCGGGCGTACGCCGTCATGGAAGGCGAGGATCCGGTCGCGGTCCTGTCCGACCTCGAACTGCTGCTGCGGCTGACCGAGCCGGCCCGCTCCGCCACCGCGGTCTTCGCCTACTGGGACCCGGCCGAACGGAAGGTCGTCCTGGCGGGCGCGGGGCACTGCCCCCCACTGATCATCGGCGAGCACCGGGTCGCGTACGTGGAGACGTCGCTGTCCGCTCCGCTGGGCATGCTCGCGTGCTGGGAGGCGCCCAGCATCGAGATCGAACCCGCGCCCGGCGAAACGCTCCTGTTCTACAGCGACGGGCTGTTGCACCGCACCGGCGACACCATGGACCGGGCCTTCGCCCGGCTGCACGCCGCGGCGGCGAGCGTCCCCCGGGCCGCCCGGCACGACCCCGACGCCGTCGTGGAGCACATCCTGCGGACCGTGCTGCCGGACGACTCCGAGAGCCCCACCGGCACCGACAGCCCCGAGGACGTCGTCCTGCTCGCCGCCCGCTTCGACTGACCTCCACCGCCACGCCTCCGGTCCTGACCGATCTTGTTTCGGCCCACCTCCTGCGGTCACAGCCTTCTCCCGCACATTTCCTCGCACATACGATGGAAAGCGGCCCCGTCCGAGGAGGAAACAGTGACCGAGCAGCCCGCGCCCGAGAACCCCGAAGGTGACGAGCCGATCAAGCAGCGGAAGAACGGCCTCTACCCGGCCGTCTCCGACGAGCTTGCCGCCAGCATGAAGTCGGGCTGGGCCGACACCGAGCTGCGCGACCTGCAGCCCATCGCCCAGGCCGCCGAGACCGCCCGCCGCCGCGCCGACCTCTCCGCCCGCTTCCCCGGCGAGCGGCTGGTCGTCCCCGCGGGCAACCTGAAGACGCGCTCGAACGACACCGAGTACGCCTTCCGCGCCTCCACCGAGTACGTCTACCTCACCGGTGACCAGACCCAGGACGGCGTCCTCGTCCTGGAGCCCACCGGGCCCGAGGGCCACGACGCGACGCTGTACCTCCTGCCGCGCTCCAACCGCGAGAACGGCGAGTTCTGGCTCGACGGCATGGGCGAGCTGTGGGTCGGCCGCCGGCACAGCCTCACCGAAGCCGAGCGGCTGTACGGCCTGCCCTGCGCGGACGTGCGCGAGCTCGCCGGCGCCCTGGCCGCGGCCACCGGCCCGGTCCGCGCCGTGCGCGGCCACGACGCCGGCCTGGAGGCGGCCCTGACCGACAAGGTCACTGCCGAGCGCGACGAGGAGCTGCGCGTCTTCATCAGCGAGCAGCGGCTCGTGAAGGACGCGTTCGAGATCGGCGAGCTGCAGAAGGCCGTCGACTCCACCGTCCGCGGCTTCGAAGACGTCGTGAAGGTCCTCGACAAGGCCGAGGCCACCTCGGAGCGCTACATCGAGGGCACGTTCTTCCTGCGTGCCCGCGTCGAGGGCAACGACATCGGCTACGGCTCCATCTGCGCCGCCGGCCCGCACGCCACCACCCTGCACTGGGTGCGCAACGACGGCCCGGTCCGCTCCGGCGAGCTGCTGCTCCTGGACGCCGGCGTGGAGACGCACAGCCTCTACACCGCGGACGTCACCCGCACGCTGCCGATCAACGGCACGTACACCGACCTCCAGCGCAAGATCTACGACGCCGTGTACGAGGCCCAGGAGGCCGGCATCGCGGCCGTCCGGCCCGGCGCCAAGTTCCGGGACTTCCACGACGCCTCGCAGCGCGTCCTCGCCGAGAAGCTCGTCGCGTGGGGCCTGGTCGAGGGCCCGGTCGAGCGCGTCCTGGAGCTCGGCCTCCAGCGCCGCTGGACCCTGCACGGCACCGGCCACATGCTCGGCCTGGACGTGCACGACTGCGCGGTCGCCCGGACGGAGGCGTACGTGGACGGCGTCCTGGAGCCCGGCATGGTGCTGACCGTCGAGCCCGGCCTGTACTTCCAGGCCGACGACACGACCGTGCCCGAGGAGTACCGGGGCATCGGCGTCCGGATCGAGGACGACATCCTCGTCACCGAGGACGGCAACCGGAACCTCTCCGCGGCGCTGCCGCGCACGTCGGCGGACGTCGAGGCGTGGATGGCGGCCCTGAAGGGCTGACGCCCCGCGGTACCCGCGCGCCGGCCGCGTCCCCTTGCCGGGGGCCGCGGCCGGCCGCGTTCCGCGCCTAGCGGGTGGTGTAGCCGCCGTTGACGAAGACGGTCTGGCCGTTGAGCCACCAGCCGTCCGTGAGAAGGAACTTCACGTAGGGCGCGATGTCCTCGATCTTCGTCAGCTCCCCGTTCATGGCCGAGGACTTGTGGTACGCGATCGAGTCGTCGTCCTCGGCCGGGTAGAAGAAGCCGGTGTCCATCGGTCCCGGCGCGATGTTGTTGACGGAGATGCGCCGCCCGAACAGCTCCTTCGACAGGGCCCGGGTGTAGTGCTCGACCGGGGACTTGCTGCCCGCGTACACCGAGTACAGGCCGGTGTAGGCCGCGAGCAGCGAGGTCACGACGGTGATGATCTTCCCGTCGTCCTCCAGCCGCTTCGCGGCCTCGCGCATCATGAAGAACGCCGCCTTGGAGTTGACGGCGAACATCTTGTCGAACTCCTCCTCCGTCACCTCCGTCATCGGCTTCTTGATCACCATGCCGGCGGTGTTGACCATGCAGTCGACCTTGCCGAAAGCGGCCACGGCGACGTCGAAGAGCCCCTCGACCTCCACCACGTTCGTGAGGTCGGCCTCGTGGACGACCGCCTCGCCGCCCGCGGCCTTGACCGCTTCCGCGGTCTGCTGCGCGCCCTCCTTCGACGACGGGCTGTTGAAGTGGACGACGACGTTCGCGCCGTCCGCCGCGACCTGCCGGGCGACGAGGCCGCCGAGGTTCCTGGAGGCGCCTGCGATGACGACGACCTTGTCCTTGAGGGTGTGGGCGGCGGGCGTGGGCATGAGGCTCTCCTGGAGACGGGTGACTGCCGGTATTGCCACGTTATGAGGGCATATCCGGGCGCGCTCGCGGATGAGGCCCACACGGGGGCGGTGCGCGGTGTCGGTGTTGATCCGCGCCGGTCTCCGCGACGGCCCCCGTCCCCGGGGTCCCGGGCGGTAAATCCCGGGCTCCGGCCAGGCCCGGGCGGGGTCTTCGGGGAGTAGGCTGGACATACCGAGAGCACTTCGCACAACGGCTTCCGAGCCGCTGTCGCTCCCGGCGATCCAAGACACCGGGCCCGCGACGCGGGTCCGGGATGGGTTCACCGCCATGCAGACCCTCACCACCGTGGTCGTCCTTCTCGCGCTGGTAGCGCTGGGAGCCCTGGTGATCCACGCGCTCAACGGCCAGCACGACGAACGCATCGCGGCCTTCCACTACAGTCGGTTCCTGCCGGGAGCGCTCGGCCGCAACCACCGGGCCCAGCAGCCCTGGCTGCCCCCGAAAACCCCCGGGCAGACGCCCGCCCCGGCCCACCGCGGCGCCACCCACGGCCACTCGCGCACCAGGCACCGGCCCGTCCGCCTCCACGGCCCCCGGACCTGACCACCCGCACGACCCGCCGCGCCCCTGTCCCCGGTCGGCGACGAGGCCCGGGGCGACCACGCCCCGGGCGGCAACGTATCGGCGACGCCGGGCGGTCCGTCCGCCCGGAGACAGGCTCACGACTGATGACCAGCACCGTTCGGACACCCCCGGTCCGGCTGGCACTCCTGCCGCCCGCGGGCGGCCCCCGCCGGATCGACGGCGTGTGGTGGCCCCGCACCCGCGACCTCGCCGCGGAACTCCCCGCCCTGCTCACCGTGCTGGCGGCCCGCTGGGGCCGGGTCACGCACGTGACCGCGGACAGCGACATGTGGCTCGCGGGCCCGCCCCACCTGCTGCACGACAACAGCACGGTGCGCGTGAACCGCTCCGGCCGGGAAGGCCACCGGCGCACGATCTGCCTGGTCTCCCCCGGCATCGGCCGCTGCGACCTGACGGTCGTGCCACCGGGCACGGCCTGACCCGCTTCCTCCCGGCCTCCGGCTCCGCCGGCCGGCGCTACGACGCCTTGAGCAGCGCGCCCTCTCTCCACTTCAGGACCTTGTCGAAGCTGACCACCGCGCCCTGGCGGCCCGGGCGGTTGCGGACCCGGACGTGGTCGGTCAGGGACTCGATAAGGAAAAGGCCCCGGCCATGTTCCTCATGGTCCGGGGCCGGCGACTGCGGGGCGCGGTGCTGGGGGCGCGCCGGGGAGTGGGGGCGCGGTGAGCGCCGCCGCCGGGGGTCGTGGCGGCGGGGCTGCTCGGGAAAGCCCGGGCCGGAGTCCGTCACCTCGATCCGGCAGGTGTCCCCGTCGATGAACGCCGTGACCAGATAACCCGTCGACCCGTCCCCGCCGTGCTCGACGGCATTGGCGCACGCCTCGCTCAGGGCCACCGACAAGTCATACGAGATGTCCGGGTCGACCCCGGCCGTGTCCATCGTGCCCACCAGCAACCGCCGGGCGAGCGGAACGCTCGCGGCCTCGCGCCGCAATTGGAGTGACCACCAAATGCTCATGCTCAGCCTCCTGGCCGCGGCTCGACATACCGATACGTATAGCCAGCGCCGGTGGCCCGTAAGCGTCCCCCGTGCGGGAGACCGCTCATTCGGACGATGCGACGGATGGGTGCATCGGTGTATGGAGGTATCCGAGCGTGCGCCGGTGCGCCCCCCATGGGCGGAGTTCGGGCGCCCCCTGCCGTAGGGGAGGGGTAAGCCCGGTGGGATGATGGCGCAGCCATGTCTGACCCCGTCGTGCGCGCCGGCGCCGATCTGCGACTGCTCCGGGCCGCGGTGTTCACCGCGGTCTGTGTTCTGCTGTCCGCGGGTGGGCACATGCTGGCCTCGTGCGCGACCGTCCCGCTGTGGACGCTGGGCGCCGGCTTCGCGGTCGTCTTCGCGGTGGCCGCGCCGCTGGCCGGGCGGGAGCGCTCGCTGCCGGGCATCGCGGCCGGGCTGGCCGTCGGGCAGCTCGCGCTGCACGCGCTCTTCGGACTGGGCCAGCTGACCGCCGGGACGGCCACCCGGCAGGCGGGCACCGAAGGACAGGTGATCACCTTCGCCGCCAAGCTGATCTGCAACCAGCCGCACGCCATGTCCGCGGCGCAGGCCCGCCGCGTGATCACGGACGCCGGGCTCGACCCGGCCGTCCACCCCTTGCAGACGGCCGCGCCCACCCCCGCGCCCCCGGCCTCCGGGGGCTTCGCCGCGCTCGCGCACCTCCTGCCGCCCTCGCTGCCGATGCTGCTCGGCCACCTGCTCGCGGCCCTGGCCGCGGGCTGGCTGCTGCGGCGGGGCGAGGCGGCGCTGTGGCGGGCGGCAGGGCTGTCGGAGCGCTCGGCGCGCGGGCTCGCGGAGGTCGCGTCCGTCCGGGCGCTGCGCGCCGCCCTCACCCTCGTCCGGGCCCTCGCCGCCC
>NZ_JBEYZW010000046.1:0-56407 GCF_040646215.1 Streptomyces sp. NPDC046215
GCCGCCGGGGCGGTCGGCGCCGCGCCCCCCCCGCGGGCGCTGCCGCGGGGGGGGGGGGCCCGCCGCCACCGGGGGGGGCCCCGGCCCACACCGCCCCGCCCCCGCCCCCTGCTGTTCACCCTTGGTCCGACTCACCCTTGGTCCGGCCCGCCGTCGCGCGCGACCTCATGGACGGCCTTCATCAGCGCGATGCCGGCCGGAGCACCGGCGTAGGCGGCGCACTGCAGGGCCACTTCGGCCATCTCCTCGACGGAGCAGCCGTTGCGCAGGGCGCCGTGGACGTTGAGGCGCAGCTCCTCGGGCCGGTTCAAGGCGGTGAGGAGGGCGAGGTTGAGGAGGCTGCGCGTCCGGCGGTCCAGGCCCTCGCGTGCCCAGACCGAGCCCCACGGGTACTCCGTGATCAGGTCGAGCAGGGGCTTCGCCGGAGGCCAGTCGCTCAGCATGGAGTTGACGTGCTCGTCGCCCAGCACTTCCCTGCGGATGCGGTCACCTGCCGCGTAGCGCTCGGACACGGACGGTTCGGGAGCGGCACGGCCGGCCGGGGGATGACCGTCGGAGATCTTCTCCGAGGGCGGCACCGTCAATCCGCCAGGGGCGGCGTGGTCCCGGACACAGGGGCGACGGTCGGGAGGTCTGTACTCATCTCGCCGCCGATCGCCCAGTTCTCCTTCGGGACGTCGCGGATGATGACGTAGATGCGTTCCCGTGTGCTCCCGCAGGCGCGCTGGAAGGCGTCGGTGAGCTCACGGGCCAGGGCGGCCTTGTCCGCGTCGGCCCGGCCTTGCCACATGTCGACAGAGATGACAGGCATACAGATCCTTTTCCCAGGGGGGGGACGAGAGGGGTCACCTCTGTTTCTACCCGCGGAGCGGGGCGGGCGGATATGCGACTTTGGTGTAAGAACCGGCGGCGGAACCACCGGCCCTGCTGTCCGCCGCGCGGTACGCGCGGCGGTATTCGCTGGGGGGAATGCCGACACTGCGGGCGAAGTGGAGCCGGAGGTTGCCGGCGCCGCCCAGCCCGCACTGCTCGGCGATCCTGTCCATCGGCTGGTCGGTGGTCTCCAGCAGTTCCTTGGCGCGCGAGATGCGCTGCGCCTGGAGCCACTGGAGGGGTGTGGTGCCCGTCGCCTGATGGAAACGCCGCACCAGCGTCCGTTCGCTCGTGCCGGCCCGCCGGGCCAGTTCGGGGGTGGTGAGGGGCAGGTGGAGGCGCTCGGCGGCCCAGTGCAGCAGCGGGGCCAGCCCGCTGTCGGTCTCCGCGGGCGGCACCGGCGTCTCGATGTACTGGGCCTGCCCGCCGGGCCGGTGGGCGGGGACGACCAGGTGACGGGCGACCGAACCCGCCACCCGGGATCCCAGGTCCTTGCGCAGCACGTGCAGACAGAGATCGATGCCGGCGGTGCTGCCGGCGCTGGTGAGGATGTCTCCGTCGTCGATGTAGAGGACGGTGGGGTCGACGTCCACCGCGGGATAGCGCTCGGCCAGGAGCGGAGCGTGCTCCCAGTGCGTGGCGGCCCGGCGCCCGTCGAGCAGCCCGGCCGCCGCCAGGACGAAGGCCCCCGAGCACAGGGAGACGATCCGCGCGCCGCGGTCGTGAGCCTCCCTGACGGCCTCCAGGAGCCGGGCGGGAGGCCGGCCGCGGACGTCCGCGCTGGCGGGGACGATGACCGTGTCCGCCTCGACCAGTTCCCGGTAGCCGTGCGGGGTGTGCGTGGTGAACCACTGCCGGGCCGGGACGGCGTCGCCCTCGGTGAGGTTGCAGAGCCGGAAGTCGTACCAGGGAGTGTGCAGGTCGGGCCGGGGCGTGCCGAATACATGGCAGGGCACGGCCAGTTCGAGGATCGGCATGCCGTCGGTGACCGCCACGGCCACGGTCGCGGGCCTGCCGGGCTTCTGAGTCATGGCAGTAATCTAACGGCTCATGGCAGATCTGCCACTCGAAGGGGCTGTTCGTGGACGCCGATAGTGGGAAGCGCCTCCTTCTCGACCAACGGAGAGACGACGGATACGTCCATGACCTCAACTTCCGAAACCCGCCCGGTGGATGACGCGGCCGCTCCCGCCGATCCCGCACCGGCGGATCCCCGGCGCTGGCTGGTGCTGACCGTCGCGTCGGCCGCCCAGTTCCTCGCGATCCTCGACCTGTTCGCCGTCACCGTGGCCTTTCCCGCCCTGGAGAAGTCCTTCCCGCAGGCATCCCTGGCCTCCATGTCGTGGGTGCTGAACGGCTACACGATCGTCCTCGCGGCGCTCCTCATCCCCGCCGGGCGTCTCGCGGACGAGACGAGCCGCAAGGGCAGCTTCCTGATCGGCATGGTCCTCTTCGGCCTGTCCTCGGTCGGCTGCGCCGTCGCCCCCAGCCTGACCGTGCTGATCATCGCCCGTGTGGTGCAGGCGGTGGCCGCCGCCGTCCTCGTGCCCACGTCTCTCGGGCTGGCCCTGCCGGCTTTCCCCGCGCACGAACGCTCCACGGCGATCGGCATCTGGACGGCGGTCGCCGCGGTCGCCGCGGGCAGCGGCCCGGTGCTCGGCGGCCTGCTGGTGCAGATCAGCTGGCGGTGGATCTTCCTGATCAACATCCCCGTCTGTGCCGTGGCCGTCCTGGCCGGCGCGCGCCTGCTGCCGCGGGTGGCCCGTAAGGCGTCACAGGGGCTCGACCTGCTCGGATCCGCTCTCATCCTCCTCGCGTCCGGCGCGCTGACCATGGCCTTCGTCGAGGCGCCCGACTGGGGCTACACCTCGCCCGGCACCCTCGGCTGCTTCGTCGCGGCCCTGGTGCTGATCCTCGCGTGCGTGCGCCACGTCCGTCACACCGCGGACCCGATCATCAGCCCCACCCTGTTCGCGAGCCGGCTGTTCAGGGTCGGCACCATCGGCATCTTCCTCTACTACCTGGCGTTCGCCTCGATGCTCTTCGAGGCCGCCCTCTTCCTGACCGGCCAGTGGCACTACTCGGTACTGCGCGCCGGCCTGGGCATCGCGCCCACCCCGGTGACCGTCATGATCCTCTCCGCCCTCTCGGGGAAGATCATCCGCCGCATCGGGGCCCGGGCCTCCGCGGTGGCCGGAGGCCTGGTGTTCGCCGTGGGCTGCGCGTGGTGGCTCGTGGCGGCCGCCCCCACGCCGCACTACGCGGCCGCCTACCTGCCCGGTGCGATCCTCGTCGGCGCGGGCAATGCCCTGATCCAGCCGGCCCTGTTCGGGGCGGCGAGCGGGCTGCCCGCCGAGCAGCTCTCGGTGGGCTCGGGCACGCTGATGATGTCCCGCCAGATCGGCTCCGCGCTGGGCGTGGCCCTGCTCACCGCGATCCTCGGCAGCTCGGAACACCCGACGATGGACGCCTTCCGGCACGGCTGGATCTACATGATCGTCACGGCTCTGCTGGCGACGCTGGCCGGCCTCCGCTACCGCGCGAACACCCCCGCCAGGGCCTGACCGGCCCTCCCTGGTTCCCGCCCGGCCTGCCCTGACACCCCCGACAGGGCGGGCCGGGCGGCCCCCGAACGTTGTCAGCGGTGGCCGTCAGGGCCCTGGGCCGAAGTACCCACGGCGCAGGGGCCGCTACGTCCGCGGCGACGGCTTCGGCGCCTCCCAGGCGGGACCGACGGAGACGTAGACGGTGCGGTGGAGGAGATCCCCGGCCCGGAGCTTCTCCGTTCCCCACGACAGACCGTCGTTCCGCGCCATGTCCGCGACCTCCAGCACATGGAACGCCTTGGTGTCGACGATCATTTGCCGGCGCCAGGTGCCGGCGTCCAGCTCGACGACCGTGCCCGCGCGCCCGGTGCTGTCCTTGACGTCCTCCGTCACCCGCGCCCCGGGAATCCTGGTGAGGACCTTGAACAGTGCGGCCCGCAGTCGCGGTTCAGCGGGTGACTGGGCGAGCAGATCCTCGATGCCGTTGAAGAGACCCTCCTCCGCCTCCTCCCCGGTGGCCTTCCCGACGAGCTGCGCCCGCAGCGCCTCCGGGTCGGTGGGCAGTTTCTTGAGGTCGTCCCACAGGACCGGTTTGCCGCAGATCACGTAGGCCGTCCCGCCCGTGTCCCCCTGCGGGTAGTCCTGGACCACACCGTTGGCAGGCATCTCGCGCGTGCCGCTCCGGCTCAGCCAGACGGTTTTGTACGACCCGTCCGGCTGCCGGTTCTGGTTGCTGCTCCGGCTCCACTCGAGGGTCCGCACCTTCCAGTACGGTGCCGCCTCCGTCCGCCCGGGCGCCGACGGCTGCGCCGCCGGGGAGACCTGCGCGTCCCCGGAGTCCGACCAGGGCTGGAGCGCGACACCCAGTGCGATCGCCACGACCGCCGCCGCCGAGACGAGCACGGGAAGGCGCCGCCGCCACGTCCGCACCGGGACGACCGCGGCCACCGGCTCCCGCCGGAGCTCGACGGCCAGCCCGTCCCCCTCCGCCCGGCCTGCCGCCGACCGCACCGCGGCCAGCGCCGCGGCGACCGCGTCCGCCGAGGGCGGCGCGACCCGGCCCGCGGCCCGCAACCCCTCGGCACCGGGGAAGTCGAGGAAGTCCGTGCCGTCCGTGTTCCTGTCCTGTCCGCTCATGCGAGGTCTCCTGTCAGGTGAAGCGGGGCGGAGGGGCCGAGCGCCGCGCGCAGCCGGGTGCGCGCCCGGTGCAGCCGGGACCTGGCCGTCCCCGCGGGGATGCCGACGACGGCCGCGGCCTCGGTGGGGCTGAGCTGCTCCCACGCGACCAGGAGCAGCAGCTCCCGCTCCACGGCCGGCAGCTCGGCCAGGGTCCGGCGCATCAGCGGCGCGACCGCCGCCGCGTCCAGCCTCCGGTCGACGGCGTGCCACGGATCGCTGCTCGCCTCGCCGGCGAGCACGGCGGCGGCCGCGGGCCGTTCCTGCCCGCGCCAGTGCGCGGCCAGCACGTTCCGGGCCACGCCGAAGAGCCACGCCCGGACCGGCCCGCGGGCCGCGTCGTAGGTGCCGCGACCCGCGTAGGCACGCAGCCACGCCTCGGCCAGCAGGTCGTCCGCCGCGCCGGGCGCCCGGCGCGCGAAGTATCCGTGCAGAGCCCTCGAATGGCGCTCCACGAGCGGTTCAAAGGCCGACGCGTCGGTTCCCGAGCGCGCCAGCAGTACCTCGTCCGTTGTCACGGACCTCCCCTTCCACGGGCCACGCCTTCCGCGGCCCCCTCCCCTTCTTGTCGCCACCTCGCGAAAGCGTTCGCGCCCCGGGAGCGGGGCGCGGGAGGCCGCATGGGAAGGCCGCATGGGGGGCGAAAGCTCGTCGGGTCAGCCCGTCGCGTCGCTTTCGCCGCCCCGGCCCGGGAGGGCTCGTGTTTCAAAGGGTCTCAGAGCATGATGAGCAGACGCGTTTTGGGCTTGAGCTTCCTGTTCACCGAACGACTCTGCACGTAGACCTCCAGCTTGGGGTTGTTCCCCGCCTTCACCGAGACGGTCCCCTGAATTCCCGTACCGAAGAGAAGGCTGCGCGCCGCGTCGCCCGTGTAGGCGCGGTCGGTGTCTTTCTCCACCACGATGACTTCTTTGTTCGGCTGGACCTGAGCCCGGGCGCCCAACTGGTAGTAACAGGCGCCACGCTCGTACGTCACGCCGGGGTGCGACTCGACGAAGGGTCGGATCTCGACCTCTTTGTCGACCTTCAGGAGCCGGTACTTGTTCGCCGGAATCGGTTCGAGATTCGCCCGCACCTCGTCAATCGATATGTCCTGACCGACGGCGAACAGATTCTTTGTGCCGCGCACACCCTGCTCGCGGGCGCGAAGGAAGCTGGTGGCGGCGGCGCGCACGGTGCCGATGGCTTCCTCGACGCCTTCCTGGGAGTCGGCGTCCCAGATGGCGATGTTTCCGGCCGGGAAGCCGTAGTTCTGGGCGGTGCGCTTGGCCAGGGAGTTCGGCACGAGGATCGCGGAGGTCCAATGGCCCGGGAGCCCGGCCATCCTCGCCGCGATCCTGTCGAGCCACGGGCCGAGGACGGTCATGTCGCCGTCGTGCCGCATGTCACCACCGGAGGCGTTCTCCTCGCCGTCCGTCACCACGATCTGGAGGAAGCTGTGCTCACCGTATTCCTCCCAGATGTGACCCAGGTCGTCCAGGGATTTCAAAGAAGCCTCGATGAGGGCCGTAGCGCCATTCTTCACCGCGTACAGCCCCCGCATGGACGGCAGATGCTTCACGTCCATGTCCCAGACCAGGTTTTCCACCTTGTGGTCGAAGGAGTAAAGGCTGATCCGGGTCTCGTGACCGAGGCTGTCCGACTCGGCCTTCAACCCCGCCACGAATTCATCGACAACACGCACGAGCTGACTCTGATGCGGACGCATGGAACCCGAACAGTCCACAACGAGCGCGACGTGATTCACCTTGTGCTGGATCCTGTTGGCGGACATGCTTCTGCTCCTTCTCCGAGCCTCGCTGAGTGATTTCACTCTATGGGGAGGCACTGACAACGGCGTCTGACGATCCAGCACCCGGGCCCCGGCGGCGCGGTGTTCGGCAGCGGGGCCGGTGGCGGCGCGGACGCGGGCCACGGCGGTCTCGCACCGGGGAGCGCGGGCGGGGGCCGAGCCACGGACTGCTGACCTTGGTGTCATAGTGGCTCGCCATGGCGCCATTTATGCGCCATGATGGCACCACAGGGGGCGCGCCCCTCGGCCGCACAGGCCGAGGGGCGCGCGTTTCGTGGGGTGAGCGGGCAAAGGGAGTCGGAGCATGGGGACGGCACATCGCCAGGAGCAGGCGACAACCGGCACGTTCGCCGCCTTCGCCCGCTTCGTGCTCTGCGGCGGCGGAGTGGGGCTCGCCTCCAGCTTCGCCGTGACGGCCCTCGCCTCCCGGATCCCCTGGGCCCTGGCCAACGCCCTGGTCACCGTGGTCTCCACGCTCCTCGCCACCGAGCTGCACGCCCGCTTCACCTTCGGCGCCGGCGGGCGGGCGACCCGGCGCCAGCACGCGCAGTCAGCCGGGTCCGCGGCGGTCGCCTACGCGGTGACCTGCGTAGCGATGCTCACCCTGCGGCAGTTGGTGGCAGCACCCGGTGCGGTGCTCGAGCAAGTCGTCTACCTGTCCGCCTCCGCGCTCGCCGGTGTCGCGCGGTTCGCGGTGCTGCGCCTCGTCGTCTTCGCGCGGCACCGCTCGCGGACCGCGGCCACCGTCCGCACTGCCCGTCCGCTGCCCGCGACCGCGGCCAGCACCTCGGCGCCGACCGGTCCGGCGGGGCTCTGCCGGGCCGCCTGACGGCCTCGTTGCCGGGTTCGCTGCAAGAAAAGTGCCGAGGTGAGGCCGCCTCGCATCATCAAGTGCTCAGTGTCGCGGGGTATCTGACGTCTCGCCATTCACAAATGCGCTAAACCGGCTCAGGATCCTGCCGCAGGAAGAAGTGATGCTGGGTATTGTCGCAACGTCGATGCGAAATGGCGCGGCACTCGCCGGGCAAGGGCTGCCGGTAGCCCGGTGGCAAGAAACGGTACGACGGCGGCAGTCGGAGGATGGAGAACTCACATGGGACAGCAGGAGTCGCCGAACGGAGCGTCCCCGCTCGTGGTGATTGCCGCCCTTGCCGGAGTAGCGGCGGCAGTTGGAGCGGTCGTCTTTCGGGATACGGCCCCGCGAGCGGTGCTGATAGCCCTTTCCGTAATCCTCTTCGCCACGGCCGGGAACGCGTGGCGGAGCCGGAAAAACCGCGAGGCAGGCGCGTAGCGTCTCCTTCCTTGCCGAGGTTCGGGGGCTTGCCCGCGACGTGCTGATCAGCTGCCGCAGGAGCACCCGGTCGCCGTCGTGACCGCACTGCCAAGTCCGGCGGGCCGGTCGCCGGTTCCGCAGCAGGTATCGCCCCCCTTGGCGGCGCTCTTGCCGAGGGTCGCGGCGTCGGCCTTCACGACGTAGATCTCCCACGGCTCCTTGCCGGGGCCGTGGACCCACACCTTGTCCTGGAGCGCGTAGCAGCAGGAAGTGTCGTTCTCCTCGAAGGTGGCCAGGCCGGCGTCCTTAAGTCGGCCGGTGGCCGCGGTGACCTGCTCGGTGGAATCGACCTCGACGCCGAGGTGGTCCAGCCGGGTCTCCTCTCCGGGCTCGCCTTCGATCAGGACGAGCTTGAGCGGGGGCTCGGTGATGGCGAAGTTCGCGTAGCCGTCGCGGCGCTTGGCCGGCTCGGTGCCGAAGAGCTTGGAGTAGAAGGCGACCGATGCTTCCAGGTCGGCGACACGCAGGGCGAGCTGGGCACGGGACATGGTGGTCTCCTGACCTTCTGTATCGACGGTTGTCGATGCAATGTCGAGCCTGCCACTGATTTCGGTAAACGTCAATATAGATGGGCGTCGATATGATCGGGGTTCGGGTGATCTTGGGGCTGCGGTGTCCGACGGGGCGGGACGTCCCGCCGGACACCGCCTCGGCGGTGCGATGGCGCCGGTGATCGTCCCGCTCCGGGTGGGCGCGGCGACGGGGCTCTCGGAGGCGAGGCTCAGGCGGAGACGAGGAGGCGGCCCATGGTGGCCAGCACGGACGGCTCGACGCGGTAGTACACCCAGGTGCCCCGGCGCTCGGAGGTCAGCAGTCCGGCGTCCTTGAGCTTCTTCAGGTGGTGGGAGACCGTCGGCTGTGAGACCCCCACGTCCGAGATGTCGCATACGCACGCCTCTCCGTCCCGGTGTGAGGCGACCAGGGAGAACAGCCGCAGCCGCACGGGATCGCCGAGCGCCTTGAACATCGCCGCCGCCCGCTCGGCCTCCTCCGCGCTCATCGGGCGCTCGGTCAGCGGTGGGCAGCAGGGGGCGACCTCACCGCTGTCGAGGACCGGCAACTCCGCACCACTCAGATTCGACATGTGTCTATGTTGGCACCCGTCGATGTGCCGGACAACGTCACGGGGAGGCTCGTTTGACGAGCCGGGCGAGACGCGCCGAAGCTGTGCGCGTGCCCGCCGCGTTGTCGGGCGGCGGCGACACCGTCGCGCAGACGGCCCCCGTGTGTGACCGGTTCGCGAAGACGGCGTCCCCTCCGCTGACGCGGCAGGGGACGCCGTCCTGGTCAGGCCCGCGATGTCCGGCGGGGCAGCAGGAACATCAGGGCCCACATCACCGCCAGGGCCCCGGTGACGTACCAGATCGTGCCGGCGAAGGCACTGGTCACCGTGGTGCCGTGGCTGCCCGCGGGGGCGTGGGTGAAGAACACCACCGAGGCCAGCGCGATGCCCAGGGCCGTGCCGAGCTGCATCGCGGTGTTGAACAGCCCGGACGCGGACCCCGCGTCCTCGGGGGCCACCCGGCCCAGCGTCAGGCCGGCCAGACCCGCGCCGATCATGCCGAAGCCCGCCCCGAGGAGGACCATCGGGGCCACGGCCGCCGCGAACGGCAGGCCGGTGCCCTGCTCGGTGATCAGCAGGTGGTAGCCGGCCAGGGTGACCGCGAGCAGCACGGCACCCGCCTGCGGGACGCGCCGGGCCTGCCGCGCCGCGATCTTCGAGGCGAGCACGGCACCGGCCATGCCGCCGATCGAGACGGCGATCGAACCCGGAGCGAACCGGGCCGGCGAGAAGCCCAGCCCCTCCTGCATGAACAGCGTCCACGTCAGGAGGAACATGCCCGAGACCAGCCCGAAGACCAGCTGGGCGGCGAGCCCGCCCGCGAACGCCCCGCCCCGGAAGAGGGACAGCGCGACCAGCGCCGAGCCGTCCTTGGCGGTCTTCGCCCGCTGCTGGGCCACGAAGCCGGCCAGCACGGCGGCACCCGCGGCCGGCATGGCGAAGCTCCAGGCCGGCCAGTGCCGCTCGCCGCCGACGGTGAGCGGGTAGGCGATCAGCAGCAGCCCCGCGCTGGACAGGACCATGCCCAGCGGGTCCAGGCGGCGGGCCCGCCGCTCCCGGGTCTCCGGAATGCTCCGGAGGCCGAGCAGGACCGTAGCCAGACCGATCGGCAGGTTGATCAGGAAGATCGGACGCCAGCCGAGGCCGAAGAGATCGGCACTGGTCAGAGCGGCGCCCAGGACGGGTCCGAGGACGCCGCCGAGCGACATGATCATCCCGTAGAGGCCGAACGCCTTGGCCCGCGATTCCCCGTCGAAGGTGACGTGGATCGTGGCCAGGACCTGCGGCACCATCGCCGCCGCGGCGGCGCCCTGCACGGCCCGGGCGGCGATCAGCAGCTCCGGTCCGGTGGCGACGCCGCACAGCAGCGACGCCAGGGTGAACACACCCGTGCCGACGAGAAAGATCCGCTTACGGCCGTAGAGGTCGCCCAGACGGCCGCCGGTGATCAGAGCGAGGGCGAAGGTGAGGGTGTACGCGGCCGGGATCCACTGCACCGCGGCGCTGGAGGCCCCGGTGTCGGCCTGGATCGACGGCAGCGCGGTGTAGACGATCGAGCCGTCCAGCGCGTTCATCAGTTCCGCGATCAGCACCACCACCAAGGTGACGATGCGGGCGCGCCCCGGCCCGGCGCCGGAGCGCGGGAGGCCGGAGGTATGGGTGTCGGTAGACACGGAAACAACGATTCCTGTTCGCAAAGATTTGCATAGAGGGGATAGGGGCAGGCCCGGGCATGCCCGTTCGCCTCCTGCGCGCAGGAGCGGAACAGAAGCGGAAAGGGGTATGACGAAGCCCAGGCCATCGGGTGCGCCACCGTCGAGGCATGCGTCGGCGGCCCGCCACGGCGGGATCACCGGAAAGAGCGCCTCAGAACGAGTGGCTACAGGGCCTGGGAGATACGTCATCACCTCGGAACACAAAACGAAACGAAACGCGGGCGCGCTTCGCAGTTCTCCAGGGTAAGGGTGGCTCCGGCCCACGCAACCTTATTTTTCGCCCCGCTCTGACAGGCTCCGAGATCTTCGACGGGAAGCCGACCGTGAGCGAGGCCGCTTTCGGCTTCCCGTCGATATCGCCGACCGGTGTCGGCTGTGCGTCCCGCGGCGCCCGCGCGTATTCCGTCAGCCCGAGCCCGCGGGCCGCAGACGATTCAGCAGCCGTTCGCTGTGCTGATCGTCATGCGGATCGTTGAGGACGGCGGCGGTGAAATCCGTGTGCAGGAGGCGGCGGTCGAGCCGGACCTCCAGGCACCCGACGCAAAGGACGCTGTCCTCCGTGGCGCGAGCGCACCTCCACACACGGTCGTGCACCATGTACCACTCGTCCGGGCCGTCCAGGGGCGCGGTCGGCGCGCCGCAGTCGTGACAGGGGAACTCGTCCCGTTCAAGGCGGCGCTGCCGCACCGGGCTCACGCCGAGGCGCGGCGCTGTACCTTTCCCTTTTTGATACACGAGGTGCACACCTTCATACGGACGGGCGTGCCGTCCTTGACGGCGCGCACCGGCTGGATATTGGGGTTGAAGCGGCGATTCGACCGCCCCTTGACGTGCCGGACCTGGGCACGGAGTCCGGCGCGTGCCACCCGCTTTCCGAAGCTCGGCTGCTTGCCGCATACATCACATCGACTGGACATGGAATCTCCCGGTCTGCGACGGTCGTCGTCGCTCGTTCATGTGCTGGCCGTGCGTTGGTGACCGCTCTCGGATCCGTCCCGGACCCGTCATGGGTTTGCAGGCTGCATTCCCTGCCAACGGCGCGCCGACCAGCGGATACAAGGATGTCAGAGGCGCCGTGGCGGACCTCGGAAATTCCCGAACCGCGGGCACGGTGCATCGCTTTCCGTGCACATTGCATTTCCTTCGCAGGGGCGGATCAAGGGCGGCGGGCGTCAGATCCAGCCGCGGGCGGACGCTATGCGGAGCGTCTCGATGCGGTTGCGCGTTCCGACCTTGCGGTTGATGGCGGCCAGGTTGTTGCGGACCGTGCCCGGCGAGAGGTGCAGCGCCTCGGCGATCTCCGTGGGTGTGTGTCCTCGCGCGGCCAGGCGCAGGATGTCGATGTCGCGCCGGCTGAGCGGATTGTCGGGGGCGTCCAGGGCGTCGGCGACGATCTGCGGGTCCAGGACCCGGTCGCCGCGGGCCACCTTGCGGACCGTTTCGGCCAGTTCCCTGACCGACGCGTTCTTGCCCACGCACCCCTCCACCCCGCTCTTGAGGGCGGTCGCGAGCGTGTCGGGCCGCTCCGGCGCGGTCACGAGGACGACGCGGCAGGTGGGCAGGGCGGCCTTGAGCCCGGTCGCGGCCGAAACCCCGTCCGTTCCCGGCAGGTTGACGTCCAGCAGCGCCACGTCCGGACGGGCCCGCAGCGCGCTCGGGACCACATCGGCGCCCCGCTGCACCTGCGCGACCACGTGCATGCCGGGTTGGGACGACAGGACAGCGGCCAGCGCCTCGCGGGGCAGTCGCAGGCCGTCGGCGATCAGCACTCGGATCATGGGGGTGGTGATTCCTCGTTCAGCCTGTGGGAGTGCGCTTGGGGAGCAGGAGCATCAGGGCCCACATCGTCAGCAGGGCGCCGACGACGTACCAGACCGTGCCGGTGAAGGCCGTGGTGACTGTCGTTCCCCGGCTGCGCGCCGGGGAGTGGGCGAAGAACACTACGGAGGTCAGCGCCGTGCCCAGGGCGATGCCGAGCTGCGTCGAGGTGTTGAAGACCCCTGACGCGGAGCCGGCGTGAGCGCGGTCGACCTGACCGAGCGTCATGTCGGTCAGCGCTGCACCGATCATGCCCAGTCCGAGTCCCACCAGCAGCATCGGTGTCACGGTCAGGCCCGACGGCAGGCCGGTGCCCAGATGGGCGATCAGCCACGCGTAACCGGCCAGCGTGGCAGCGGCCAGCAGGGCCCCGGCCTGAGGGGCGCGCCGCCCGTGGCGGCCGGCCAGATTCATCGCCAGCCAGGCGCCGCTCATTTCGCCGAGGGAGGCCACCACGAAACCCAGGGCCGCCTGTCCGGGGGACAGGGCGAGGCCGTCCTGCATGAACAGCGTCCACGTCAGGAAGAACACGCCGGACAGCAGCCCGAACACCAGCTGTGCGGCCAGGCCCCCGCTGAAGGCCCTGTTTCCGAACAGGGCCATGACGACCAGCGGGGCACGGCCCCGAGCCGTCCTCGACCGCTGCTGGAGCACGAAGGCGGCCAGGATCACGAGACCCGCCGCCGGCATGACGAAGCTCCAGGCGGGCCAGTGGTGTTCACCGCCGACGGTGAGCGGATAGGCGATCAGCAACAGGCCCAGGCCGGAGAGGGCCATGCCCACCAGGTCCGGGCGCCGGGCGTCCTGGCCCCGGGATTCGGGGAGGTGGCGCAGGCCGAGGAGCAGGGCCGCCAGGCCGATCGGCAGGTTGATCAGGAAGATCGGGCGCCAGCCGAGGCCGAAGAGATCGGCACCGGTGACGACGCCGCCGAGAGCCGGCCCGGCGACGCTGCCCAGCGACATGACCGTGCCGTACAGGCCGAACGCCTTGGCCCTGGACCCCTCGTCGAAGGTGACGTGCAGGGTCGCCAGGACCTGGGGGACCATGACCGCCGCGGCCCCGCCTTGGACGACACGGGCGGCGATCAGCAGGGCCGGCGTGCCGGCGAGACCGCAGAGCAGCGACGCCGCGGTGAAGACGCCGGTTCCGAGCAGGAAGATCCGCTTGCGGCCGTAGAGATCACCGAGGCGGCCACCGGTGATCAGGCCGAGGGCGAAGGTCAGCGCGTAGGCGGCGTGGATCCACTGCACGGCGGCGGTGGAGGCCCCGGTGTCGTTCTGGATGGACGGCAGGGCCGTGTAGACGACGGAGCCGTCGAGGGCGTTCATCAGCTCGGCGACGAGGACGACGACCAGCGTGATGGTGCGGCGGCGGCCTGTGCGGCGCTCGGGGGAGGCGGAGCGAAGTGGGGGAGTGTCGGTGTCGGCGGACACGGCGCGGTTCCTGTTCTGGCGGACAGAAGGGGGAAAAGGGCAGGCCGGGCACGCCCGTCCCGCTCACTGCGCGACAGGAAGACAGGGGTACGACGATGCCCAGGCCGAGGGGTACGCCGCTGCTGAGGCGACCGCGCGCTGCCGGCGAACGGCAGGGGGTCGAGCCTCACGACAGGCGGCTACAGGGCCTGGGAGATAAGTCATCACCTCGGGACATATGTGAACGGAGCGCGCAGCTCCAGGAGCGCCGTCACGCTACTTTTCGCCTCGGTGGGCCCGCAAGCGATTTATGTCCTCCGGCAGGCTTCTCCGGCCGGGTTCAGCCCCCGTGCTTCCGGTCCGCCGCGGGCGGGGGGTGCGGGGCGAGAACGAGGCAACTCAGCTGCTCGGCGCGGGTGTTCAGGTGGTCGGGAGACTGTCGGGTCGGGCGACGGTTCCGGGTGTCCCGCTCCGTTATCAGGTCGTGCAAAATGCACGCCCGTGGCTTGCCCGCATTCAGTTAGCGTTCCTCAGGATTCGATGATCTCGATGGCGGGCCCGCAGGGCAGCGAGCGGTCCTGGGGCCTGCGGTCCTGGGGCCGGCGGTGAGGACGGTGACGGGCCCGGGCAGAGCCTGAGCGAGAACCGCGAGAGCTGCGAGGGTGGCGAGGGCCGCGAGAGCCGAGTCGGCCGCCGCCGTGACAGTGCGGTCCTTGCGGCAGAGCTCGGAGAGGCCCGCTTCCGTGCCGCCCGATCACCCGCGCCGCTCCGGCTGCCGGGCGGCGCCCGGCAGCCGGTAGGTGCGGGCGAGGTGGTCTTGCAAGCGAGCGTGCCGGAACTGGTAGACCGCGCCCGCCTGGCGGAGCACGCCCCGCTCGTAGGCGTCTTCGAGGAAGCCGACGACGGACCAGGGCAGCCGGCCGGTCAGCGGCAGCCAGATCCGGGAGAGGACTACCCACTGGCCCCAGGCGGTCAGGCTGAGGCCGTAGCCGAGCGCACCGCCGAGCCCGCTGATGAGGCCGAGCTTGACCGAGGCCGTGGTCCCCCAGACCATCGGACCCAGCAGGGCCGGCAGGAGCCGGACCACCACGTCGGCCCCGAGCCCGACCAGCACCCCGAACGTGGGCCCCCACACGAGGAGCTGCGTGACGACCGTCCGGCAGTTGGTGCGCAGAAGACTGACCGGGCTGATGGCGGACCGGATGTCGAGTGGTGTTTCGAGGAGGCTCAGCAGGCCGAGGCTGGGGCCGGCCGCCAGGCTGAACGCGAGCCCGTACACGGTGCCGTCGCACAGACCGTGGTACAGGGCGGCCGGCAGCCCGGTGTGGTGGATGACGCCGTTGTGCACCCCGCGGACGAAGCCGTAACCGAAGCCGAAGACGAGGCCGCACAGCAATCCGAGTAGGAGCCGGGGAACGGCCCGCCGCGCCGTCCCGCCCGTCCGGCCGGACACCTTCATGCGCACACCGGACGGTGCCACCGCCGTGTTCCCGGCCGCGACCATGAACCAGTACGCGATCCCGAACATGAGCCCGGCGACGACCCCCACGGTCAGCCCGTCCGCGAGCTGGAACCCGAGGGAGTCGAAGAGGGTGCCGACGGCACAGTCGACGAGCCCGGTGGCCAGACAGACCATCAGCGCGGTCACCAGCGTGCGCGTGGAGCGGCGCAGCCCCGAACCGAGGCGCCACCACTCCAGGTTGGGGGTATCGAGGCGGGTCAGATGGTGGGCGAGATAGCCGAGCCAGTACCGGGCGCGCTCCGGGTCGACCTCACGGCGCGCACTGCCGCCCGGCCGGTACTCGGGCCGGGGGCGGTAGACGGTGGCGACGAAATTGTCGAGGAGGTGCTCCTCCAGCTCCCCGGGGCCGGCGAACCGCCGGGTGTCCAGGAGCGAGACAGGGTCGTGGCCGGGGGTGTCGCTGTAGACGGCGCGGGCCAGCGCGACCATCAGCGGGGTGGTGAGCACCGTGGCGAGGTCGGCACCGGCCCGGCTGTGCGGCCGCTCGCGCAGCTCGCTCAGCACGGGGTCCCAGGCGGTCCTCGCGGGGTCGCCGCCGCCCGCCTTGCGCGTGGTGCGCGGCAGGTAATCGGCCAGGTCGCTCAGGGTGAGGTCGCTCAAGTTCACCGCCGCGGCGGAGGTGAGCACGTCGGTCTCGGCCACCGCGGCGGCGTATTCGGCCGGCCGGCTCGTCAGCAGCAGGGGCAAGGTGGTGGCGTTGAGCGCCTCCAGCGCGGGGCGGCGCAGACCGTCGGCTATCTCGTCGAAGCCGTCCAGCACGGGGAGCACCCGGCCGCTGTCGACCAGCGCGGCGGCCAGGCTCGGCCCCGCGGGGCCCGGGGCGGCGAGCCCCGGGTGATCACGGGTCAGCTGGCGCGTCAGCCAGTCCCGGAAGGTCAGGGCGGTGGGGTCCCACGAGCCGATGCTGAAGATCACCGGCACGGCGTCGGCGCGGGCCCTCGACGCCAGGTGGTCCAGGACGAACCGCACGGCGAGGACCGTCTTCCCCGAGCCGGGCCGGCCCAGCACCACCAGCCGCCCGGACGGGATCCGCCGGTACACGCCGGCGATGTCGTCCAGCCGCCCGCTCAGGTCCAGCGGACCGTGCCGGACCCCGGCGGGCAGAGCGCGGATGTTGGCCCAGTGGTCCGTCAGTTCCTCGGGGGCCGGCAGCCAGCGCACCGGCAGTGGATAGGGGTCGTGGACCTGCCGGTGCTCCTCCTCGCGCTGCCAGCGGGCCGCCACCGCCTGTGCGAGCTGCTCGCCGACGCCGGCGAGGATCTCCTGGAGCGCCGAGCCCGGCCGCTCCGTGACCTGCCCGACGTGGCCGGTCGTCTCGTCCTTTTCGTCCCCGTGCCCGGTCCGGTGGACGGCGGCGGCCAAGAGCGCCTCGCGGTGCTCCGGTGCCAGCCCGAGCGCGTCGGCCAGCAGCCGCACCGTGGTCACCCGGGGGTCCGCCCGCTCACCGGTCTCCAGCCCGCGAATGGTGCGCACGCCCACTCCGGCGCGCTCCGCCAGGCCCTCCTGAGTCAATCCCGCGTCGTGCCGCAGCCGCCGTAACAGTGCGCTGAACTCACTGGCCACAGGTCAGGGCCTCCGCCTCGGATATGAAGTTTCCCCAGTTGGGGGACTCTAGCGCGGCCACCGGCCGCATACGGCCGGTCCTGCGGCCTGTCCGTCGCCCGGTGATCGGCGGCAGTGTCGACGGCACGCGCCGCAGGAAGCGGCCCCAGCCCGGGGGAGCCCCCATGCAGATCACCGCCAGCACCGGCCTGCCGGCCGTCACCGCGCTCGGGAACCAGGAGCGCGAGGTGCTCTACGCGGTCGGCTGCGGCCTGAGGGACGACGAGATCGCCGCCGCCCTCGCCATCCCCGAGGACGCCGTGGCCGCACACCTCGCACGGGCCCTCGTCACCCTCGGGCTGCGCGACCGGTCCGCCGCCATCGTCCACGCCTTCGACAGCGGGCTGGTCGCCCCCGGCCGTGGCCCCCGCAGACGGGCACCCGGCCCGGTGCCGCCGGCCACCGCCCGCCCCGTGCCCGCACCGCGGATACGGATATCGCTGCTCGGGCCGCTGGGGGCCCGGCGCGACGGGCTGCCCCTGGACCTGGGGCCCCTGCGCCAGCAAGCCGTACTGGCGGCGCTGGCGCTGTGCCAGGGCCGGACGGTCAGCCGGCAGGAACTGCTCGTCGGGGTGTGGGGGGAGGAACCGCCGAACACCAACGTGGTGCCCGTGTACATCTACCGGCTGCGCAAGATCCTGCGTGCGGGAGGCGGCCCGGACACGGTGATCGCACGCGACCGGTGCGGCTACGGGCTGCTCCCCGGCGCCGTCACTGTGGACGTGGCCCGCGTGGAGGAACTGGTCACCGCGGCCGGCGCGGCCGCGCGGGCGGGCGAACTCACCGAGGCGGTCGGCGCCTGCGCCCGGGCGCTCGACCTTTTCCGCGGCGAGCCCCTGGCCGGCCTGCCCGGCCCGCTGGCCGAGCTGGAGCGGCTGCGGCTCACCGAGCGCAGGGTCGTCATCGCGCAGCGGAAGCTCGACTGGCAGCTGCGGCTGGGCCGGCACTGCGAGGCGGTCGCCGAACTGTCGGCCCTGACCGGTGCGCAGCCCCTCAACGAGCCCGCTGCCGCGATGCTCATGCGCGCGCTGTACCTGAGCGGCCGGCAGGCCGACGCCCTGACCGTCTTCGACCGCACCCGCCGCCGGCTGGCCGACGACCTGGGCGTCTCCCCGGGCCGGATGCTGCGGCGGACGCACCGGATGATTTTGAGCGGGGACGAGTCCTGCCTCGGCCTCACCGGAACACCGAGGTGACCCGCCCGGGGCGGCCCACGCGCGGTGACGAACTGCTGCTGGCGAGGATCTCGGCGGCAGCGGGCCGCGAACACCTCGGCAAGCGCTCTGCCACCTACACGGGAGCCGCGCACACGGCCCGCACGGGAACCCTGTGGGCCCGGGGGATCGCCGCGCTGCCCGCGTTCGTCCCGCACCGCGGGCCGTTCACGGCGAAAGCGCGTGACGACGCGCGACTGGATCTGTACGAGCACGGCGCGACCATCGCCGTCACCGGGCGGATCCACGTCATCCGCTACGACACCACCACCGTGTTCGGGACGAGCACCCTTCACCGGCACGACCCGGCCTGCGACGGCACCTCCTGCGCACTCACCGACATCGACGGGAAGAGGGTCGTGCTGCACGGCGGGCCGGAACACGGTGACGCGGCGGAATGGTGCTCCGCGATCCAGCGGGGCGTCACCCGCGCCCAACTGCCGCAGGCCCTGGCGGCACTTGAGGAAGGCGGGCGCCTGACCTTCGGTGACATCTGGCTGACCCGGGACGAGATCGGCTACGGAGAGCTCCGCGCGCCGTGGCCGAGGGTCCGGCACCTCGGGGCCCGGGAAGGGGCCGTCGGGCTCGATATCGACGGGAGGTGGCACGGTCCGGGACCCCGGGCAGCCGGGGTCCCGAACCTCTGCGTCCTCGGCGCGCTCGCCGAGCACCTGGGCCCGCACGGCGCGCGCTGACGCCGGCAGCACGGGGGAGAGCCTGTCCGGCCGCACCTCGCGCGCGGCGGCCCGGGACGCGCCGGGTGCTTCAGGCCCGCTCGGTGGCGAACGGGCCGCCGGAGGCGAAGGCCACGGCGGCGAAGCGTTCGCCGATGCGGCGGTGGGTGGCGGCGTCCGGGTGGAGGTCGTCGGGCAGCGGCAGTTCGGCGGCGTCCGCCTCGCCGTAGAGCTCGCGGCCGTCGAGGTAGTGCAGGTTCGGGTCCTCGGCCGCCCGCTGCGCCACCAGACGGGCCAGTTCGTCCCGGATGACGTTGAGCGTCAGCTTCCCTGCGGCCCGCTCCGCGGGGTCGCCCGCGGCACGGAAGCGGAGCGTGCCGTTGCTGAAGTCCGGGGCGCTGGGGCCGGGGGTGTCCTCGTGGATGGGGCACAGGACGGGCGAGACGACCAGAAGCGGAACGGTGGGGTGGCCCTCGCGGACCGTGTCGAGGAAGCCGTGCACCGCGGGGCCGAAGGCCCGCAGCCGCATCAGGTCGGTGTTGACGAGGTTGATGCCGATCTTGACGCTGATCAGGTCGGCGGGGGTGTCGCGCAGGGCGCGGGCGGTGAACGGGTCGAGCAGGGCGCTGCCGCTGAAGCCCAGGTTGGTCAGCTCCACGCCGCCGAGGGAGGCGGCCAGCGCGGGCCAGGTCGCGCTCGGGCTCGCGGCGAAGGAGCCGTGGCTGATCGAACTGCCGTGGTGCAGCCACTTCTTGCGGCCCGCGTCCGGCAGCGGCTCGACCGGGGCGTCGGTGCGCAGGGCGATCAGCTGGGTGATCTCGTTGTACGGCAGCCAGATCTCGACGTCCTTGACACGGTCGGGGAGACCGGTGAAGCGGACGGTGCCGGCGGGGCCGGGCAGGGTCTCCGCGGACCCGGTGGCCATGTCGACCATCACGACGTTGCCGCCGCTCACGCCGGCCTGCGCGGCCGGCAGGCCGTCGACGAGCAGGTCGTACACGCCGTCGGGGCGGGGCGGTGCGCCCTTGTAGGCGTTCTTGGTGCGGAGCGCGTCCAGCTCGACGGCGGTGGCCCGGGTGCGGAACGCCAGCCGTACGCCCGAGGGCTGGGCCTCCGCCATGGCCAGCAGGCCGTCGGCGCACTGCGCGCGGGCCCGGGCGGGCAGCCGGTGCGGCAGCAGCCCGTGGTCGGTGCGCTCCACGTCCAGGGCGCCGCGCAGGAGCTCCGGGGTGAGGGGGGTGGTGATCCAGTCCGTCGCCCGGGCCGCCGTGGGGGCGCCGGGGACGTCATCGAGCCGGTCGTTCATGGTCGCAGTCTGCCCGCCGGATGCGTGGTCTGGCCAATAATTTTCCTTCCGCGCATGTCCTTCCCCCGCGGAACGGGTCCTGCTCAACGCCTGGACCGACCGCCGCTGCCGGGCCCGGGCCCGCCGCCGTCCGCGCATGTGCCGTTCAGGCCACGTGCGGAGGCGCCTCCGGCGCCCCCACGGCGGCCCGGGCCGGAAGGACGGCTCCGGGGACGGGACCGGCGCGGTCGGCTGGTTCCCGGTCTTCCCCTGACCGCGCCGCCCTGACCGAATGAGAGGGCCACCCCTCGCCCGTCACGAGGCCCCGGAGGTCACCGGCCATGCGGATCGCCTACCTGCACTCTGGAAGCGTCCCCTCCGTCTATGCCAACGGGGTCCACGTCATGCGGATGTGCGACGCCTTCGCCGACGCCGGACACGACATCGAGCTGTACGCCGTCCCGGGCACCGCCCGCACCGACGACCTCCACGGGTACTACGGCACCCGCAACCGCTTCCCCGTGCACACCGTGCCCCTCCCCCCGGTGCCGGCCCTCGGGCCGCTGCTCCGCGCCCGCCGGGTCCGCGGCGCCCTCCGGCGCCGGGCCGTGCCCGACGTCCTGTACGGAAGGGACCCCTTCGCGCTGCTCGCGGCCGCCGGGAGGGCCCCGGTGGTCTACGAGACCCATCTGCTCCGGCCGGAGCGGTCCGTACGGGGCGTCGAACGGCTGCTGTTCCGCCACCGGGCCCTCACCCGCGTCGTCTTCGTCACCCAGGCACTCGCTGACGACTACCGCAAGGCGTTCCCGCGGCTGGGGGCCCGCACGGACCTGGACCTGGTCACGGCCTCCGACTGCGCCGACCCCGTACCCCTCGACGGCCCCGTGGCGACGCTGCCCGGCCGCCCGGAGGCCGTCACCGCCGGCTACGTCGGGCACCTCTACCCCGGGCGGGGCACCGACGTCATCCTCGCGCTCGCCGAACGCCTGCCCGCCGTCGACTTCCACCTTGTCGGCGGCACCGACCAGGACCGCTCCCACTGGCAGAGCCGCAGCCGCCACCCCAACGTCTTCTTCCACGGCCACCACCCGCCGGCCGCGCTGCACCCCTACTACCGCGCCTTCGACATCGTCCTCGCGCCTTACCGGACGACGGTGGGGTGCGCCGACGGCGTCGCCGACATCAGCCGCTGGGTCTCACCGATGAAGCTGTTCGAGTACATGGCACACGGCAAGCCCATCATCGCCTCGGACCTGCCGGTGCTCCGCGAGGTGCTGACCGACGGGGTCAACTGCCTGCTCCGCGCGCCCGGTGACGTGGCGGCCTGGGCGGACGCCGTCGCCCACCTGGCGGCCGACGCGTCCGCCCGGCAGGCCCTCGGCGCCACGGCCCGGCACCAGCTGACCACCCGGTACACCTGGCGGGCGCGCGTCGACCGCGTCCTGCCCGGCCGCGCGCCCGCGACCGTCACCGGGCAGCGGTGACGCGGGCACCGGCGACCGGCGGACCGCCGCCTGCCCCGCCCCGCGGTCACCCGCCGGGTGTCCGGCTTCCGCCTTCGCCCCCGCACGGCACCGCACGCCGGCATCACCGCGACGACAGGAGAGCGCCCGTGAGCGAACAGCCCGACCGGACCGGCACTCCCGGCGGCCCGCCGGGACCTCGGCCCGCGCCCGTGCGCATGGTGACCCCGGCCGCGCGCACGATCCCCGTCCCGCTGCACCACGTCCTGGAAGGCGCGCTGATCGCGGTGCGGCGCGGGCTCCAGCACACCGGAGCCCTGGAGGAGATCCGGCGCGAGACGGGGCAGGCGGTGGCACGGATCTTGCCCGGCCCGGCCGCCGCACGGGTCGGGGCCTCCCTGGAGAGGCTGCACCTCCACGCGGACACCGAGCAGATCAGCGCGATCCGCACCGATCTGGAGACCCGGCTCCGGCCCCTCGCCGAGGCGGTCCTGCGCGATGTCGCGCGGGCCCTGGAACCGCAGGGCGCGCGCCTCTACCTCGGCGGTCACCTCGGGATCCGCGTCATGCCCCCGCAGCGGTCCCTGGCCGCGGGCGCGCCGGCCGGCCTGGAAGGGTTCCTGACACCGCGTGACGCGCACGTCGACTCGTGGTTCAACACCGCCGTCAACACGGTCAACCTGTGGATGGCCGTCGGACCGGTCCGCCGGGGCAACGGCCTCGTCTTCTACCCCGAGGCGTACCGCCGCGCCCCGCGGCATGACGGACGGCACACGCTCCTCCCCGGCCAGCACACCGGCCCGCCCATGGACATCGAACTGGCCGCAGGGGACATCCTGTTCTTCGCCGCGGACCACCTGCACGCCTCGCAGCCCAACACCACCGACGAGACGCGTTTCGTGATCACCAAACGCCTCTGCCTCGGCCCGCCGCGATACCCCCGGCACGCCACCGGCTGGGTCCCCTACGCGGACCCGAGGCTGCTGGGTGGCCCCCTGGAGCCCCTGGCGGCACTGCGCTCCCGGCTCACCGGGGGCGGTGTCCGCGACCTGCTGCGGGCGTGGCCCCGCCGCCGGCCGAGGCGACCAGGGCGCTCTGGTCCAGTAGCCGACGGCCGTGCCCGGTGAGCCCGGACCGGTGGGCCTCCAGCGTGGTCACCGCCGCGCGCAGGTCGCCGAGCAGCCGGTCGTGCCGGTCACCTGCGGCCTGCCCTCCGGCGAGCAGCCGGTACCACCGCACGCAGCGGGCCAGCACCACCGTCTGCTGGAACAGCCCGCTCAAGGGCCGCGGGTCGGCCCGCAGCGGCGTCGCGAGCAGGCCGGCGCCATCGTCGGCGGCGGGTGCGAGGAACGGTGCGCTCACGGCCGCCGCGTTGCAGCGGTTGTGCGTCCCCTCGTGGACCAGCGCCTCGGCGAGCCGTACGGGGCCGGGCAGCCCGGCACGGGTCGGCGAGAGCCGTCTGCGGTTGATCAGAACGGCACCGTGCACGGTGAAGTCGGTGTAGCCGTCGATCGCCATGCCGTCCAGCAGCGCCACCTGGGCGACCACCGTCCGCAGTTCACCGAGCATCCGCGGCCACACGGCGCCGAGCAGCGCGAGGGTGTCCGCCAGGACGGCCCGTTCGGTCGCGGTCCACCTCCCCGGTGAGGCGGTGACCGGTTTCCCGTCCGCCGCCGTACGGTCCGGCAGCCGGGCGAGCGCGCGCGTCAGGCTGCGCGCGAGATGCGGCTGGTCCTCCGGGTCCACGGGGACGAGCGCTCCCGCCGCCGGGCTCGGGAGCGGGTGCCGGTCCGGTGCGCCGGCCGGGCCGGTCCGCCGCGCGCGCTGTGCGCGGTGCACCGCCTCCACGGCCGCCGGGTGCGGGGGAATCGTCAGCCCGGCCGCCGGCTCCGGCAGTCCGCATGCCCGCGCGGCCTTGAGCAGCAGGCGCCGCAGAGCCTCCTGGTCCTCCCGGGCCGAGGGGTGGTCGGGCTCGATGTCCAATCCTGGCCCCTTCCCGTCAAGACGTCGTGCGCAGCGGCCGGCCGGATGGCTGCCGGCAGGCCGCCGGAGTACGGACCGGATGTGCCGGGCTCAGTCCCGGTGCTCAGTCCTCGAACGGTATGTCGATCAACAGGGCGAATTCGGGGAGTTCCTCGGCCGGTACTTCCTCGATCTCGACGATGTCCTGGGGCATGTTCACTCCCTGGGTAGCGAAGGGGGCAGGGGCCGTGGGTGCGCCGGAGCACCGGCGCACCCGCATGTCATCGTGCAGCCCGGAGACGGTGATCGCCATGGTGCGCGGGTGCCGGGGCCGGGCGCGGGCCCGATTCTCGGCCACCTTCCGCCGCCCCCGTCGGGTGGGTTCACAGGGGTCTGTGCGCCATGAGGGAGAAGGACAGCGGGATGGCGGGGACGTCGTCGGGCAGGTGCCACCACCCGTCGTCCCGCCGCTCCAGGAAGGGGAACATGGGCCAGGCCACGAAAGGCCGTTCGCGGAGGTGGCCGATGGTCAGCCCGGCGGCCACCAGGGCGGTGACGACGTCCCCCATGCTGTGCCCCCAGCAGTACTCCCAGCCGTCCGTGTCGGTCCCGGGGGCCGCGTGCGGCCTGCGGTAGCGCCAGCGCAGCGGCTCGCCGGGGTGGAAGTACCCGTGGGTCACGCGCAGTTCGCGTGCGTCCGTCCCTGGGTCGAAGAGCCACGCGGTGGGGTGCGCCTCGAAGAGGTGGAACCGCCCTCCCGGGGCGGTGAACCGGGCGACGGTCTCGGCCCACCTCCCCAGGTCGGGCAGCCACCCCAGGGTGCCGTGCGACATGTAGACGACGTCGAACGTCCCGTCCAGGTGGTCGGGCAGGTCGTAGACGTTCGCGCACACGAAGCGGGCCGAAGGGGCGATGTCCCGGGCCAGGGAACGCGCGGTCGCGGTGCCCTCGGCGGAGAAGTCCACCCCCGTCACCCGCGCGCCGAGCCGGGCCCAGGAGAGGGTCCGCACGCCCATGTGGCTCTGCAGGTGCAGCAGCGTGCGGCCGGACACGTCCCCCACCTCGTCGCGCTCCACCTGGTGGACGCGCAGGCCGCCGCGCCGGAAGTCGTCGAGGCCGGAGCGGGCGGAGGCGGCCTTCCGGGGCGTCCAGGACTCCCACTGCCGCCTGTTCTCCGCCATGTAGACGTCGGGGTCCTCGGCCATGGCACGCTCCTTCCCGTTCACGCCGGACGTTCGTAGACGGAGACGTGGAAGGCGCTCGCCGACGTGAAGGGGGAGCCCGTCCAGTCCGCCCAGCGGTCGCGCCGGCGCAGCCCCGCGAGCCGGGCCATCAGATCCAGCTCGGACGCGGCGGCGTAGCGGAAGGACACCGTCGTGCGGTGCATCTCCGCGCCGCCCGCCGGCCCGCTCCCGAGGACGACGTAGTGGGAGCGGTAACGCTGCTCGGCCCGGTCCACCTCGCGGAATCGCAGGACGGTCTCACCGCCGCGGGTGGGCAGCAGCTGGCCCCCGGCCGGCGCCCCCTGGGCGAGGGCCTCGGGAACGTGCGCGTCGAGGACGAAGAGGCCACCGGGCCGCAGCAGCCGGGCGGCGCGCGCGAAGCAGTCCACTTGAGCGTCCTGGGTGGGCAGTTCGGCGAACGCGCCGTTGACCACGTACACGAGCGCGTAGGGGCCGCCCGTCACCTCCGCGGTCCGGAAGTCGCCGAGGGCGACGGGGATGTCCCGCCCGCCGGGCTTGGCGCGCAGTTGCCCGACCATCGCGGGGGAGAGGTCGACGCCGTGCACCTCCACCCCCCGCGCGGTCAGGGGCAGGGCGATCCGCCCGGTACCGATGCCCAGTTCCAGTACGGGACCCGCGCCCGCGGACTTCGCGAGACCGGCCAGGGCCCCGACGGTGTCCTCGGTGACGCGGTCGGAGGGGGCGAACCAGGAGTCGTAGTGAGGGGCGAAGGCGGTGTAGTCGGGCGGGCCGGATCCGGTCATCTTGGGGCCTCCTGAAAGGGGTGCCGACGGGTCAGCCGAGAGGGTGCGGGGGTGTGCCCGGCACTCCGCCGTCGCCCGACGGCAGCGGCCGCGTTCCCGGAGCGATCAGCCGGACCACCGAGATGCCCTCGGCCCGGATCTGCGGGGTGTCCGTCTCCACCAGCAGGACGTCCTCACCGGTGTACGCGGCGAGCGCGGCCGGACCGTCGTCCGGCCCCGCCTCCCAGGACGCCGCCGCCCGCCGGGGGCGGTTCAGCCAGTGGCCCAGGCTGTCCTGGCGGTGGAACGCCCACAGGGCGTGCTCCAGCGCCGAGCGGGGCGGAGTCCGGCCGCCCCACTCGGCCCAGGCGTGGACCGCGGCGGGGCCGGTCATGCTCCACCGGACCATCAGCGCCTCGTAGGCCGCGCTCACCACGGCCGCCGCGCGGTGACGCACGGGGGCGCAGCGCGCGCCGAAGCTCTGCGCCGTGCCGTCGCCGGCGTGGACGCACACCACGGCGCAGACCGTCCCCGCGGGTGCGGGCAGCGACAGCACCGTGACGTGCTCGCCCCGCCGTTCCACAACGTCGCGCACGGGAGAGGGCAGATCGGCCGGGAGCGCTCGCGCCGCGGGCGGGGCGGGCGCGCCGGCCTCGTACCAACTGCGGCGGATCAGGTCGCGTTCGAGGATCTCCCGGGCCGCGTGGCCGGCGGCCTCCCGCCGGTCGGGGTGGGCGCCCAGGCCCGTGGACCCGGCCTTGATCCATGCCGCGCGGCCGGCGGGCGGCCGGTGCCTGAGGTACACCGCGCCCGCCGGGACCAGCAGTTCGTCGCCCGTGAGCAGGGAGCGGGCCGGCACCCACAGGCCGCGCCGCGCACGGTCGCCGGTGGAGCCGGAGAGCGCGGCCGGGTCGAGGGCGGGCACGCCGCGCCGCCGCCAGTCCTCGTAGGAGCCCGGCCACCGGGCGGCGCTCTCGGCCTGCCGTCCGGCCAGGATGTTGCCCATCCGCTCCAGCAGCTCGCCCCGGGCCCGCCGGGCCACGTCGGCACGGTCGCCCCCCGCTCCGCTGCCCACGATCACGTCGCCGGCGCCGTGCGCGCCCGAGACGCCCGCCGTGCCGAACTCCGCCGAGCGGGCCGCCGTCCGCGCGAAGACGACACCCGGGCTCTCCGCGAACGGCGTGAACACCTGAGGCTCCCAGCGCCGTACCGGGGCGTGCCCGAGCGTGGACATCGTGCCTCCCGGCACCCGTGCGTGCGCGTTCCGCCGTCGCCATGATTGGACCAAAGGCCCCGGCCGCGCACAACGGTGCGTCCGGCCCTCCGGCTTAAACGGGCCCTCGCAGAGGCGCTGTTGAAGGAAACGCGGCGGTGGGGCACGGTGTCAGCAGCGCGGCCCCCGTGCGTGCCGGAGCCGCGTGTCCTGTCCCTCCGTCATCCGTAATCCGCCATCCGTGACCCGCGATCCGTGACCCGCCATCCGCCGAGGAGGCCGACCGTGACAGCCGACGGCACCGACCGGCCCCCTCCCGCGCCGCCGCCCTCCTCCCCGCACCGCACGATGCCGAAGGTCTTCGGCATCGGCCTCTCGCGCACCGGCACGACCTCCCTCACCAGCGCCCTGCACACCCTGGGTTTCGACGTCGTCCACTACCCCTCCGACCCGGACACCTACGCGACCCTGCTGGCCGGCACCGCCCGCTTCCCGCTGCTCGACCGGTACGACGGGATCACCGACATCACCGTCGCCCACTGCTACCAGGACCTGGACGTGCTGTGGCCGGGAGCGAAGTTCGTCCTCACCGTCCGCGAGGAGGAGAGCTGGCTGTGCTCCTGCCGCAAGCACTGGGAACGGCCCGTCGAGAGCAAGGGGCACCGCGGTCAGGTCTACGTCGACCTCCAGCGCTTCCTGCGGGCCGCGGTGTACGGCTGCCACGCCTTCTCCCCGGAACGGTTCCGCCGGATCGCCCGGCGGCACACCGCCGAGGCGACCCGCCACTTCGCCGGCCGGGACGACGACCTGCTGGTGCTCGACATCACCGCCGGCCAGGGATACGAACGGCTCGCCCCCTTCCTCGGCGTGCCGGTACCGGACGCACCCTTCCCGCACCGCAACCGGGCGGCTGCCGACGGCAGTCCGCGACAGGAAGGACCACCGTGCCCCTCCCTCCCTTCGTCACCGGCCCCGGGGAAATGATCGACGCCGACGGCGACGTGTACGTCGTCTCCTTCCCCAAATGCGGACGCACGTGGCTGCGGGTCCTCATGGCCAAGGCCATCTCGGCGGCGCGCGGCATCCCCATGGAAGTCTGCCGGGACCTGACGCTGACCGAGTACAGCGCCGTGGACCCCGGCGTCCCGCGCATCGTCTACTGGCACGACGACTTCGTCGCCTGGCGGACCCCGGCCGAGCTGTCCCGGAACAAGGACTTCTACCACGACCGGAAAGTCATCCTCCTGGTCCGCGACATCCGGGACACGGCGGTGTCCCGCTACTTCCAGCGGACCCACCGCAAGAAGCCCCCGTACACCCGGGGGATCGGAGACTTCCTGACCGAGGAGGAGGGCAGCATCAAGACCTGCCTGACCTTCTGGGACATCTGGCACGCCCGGCAGGACGTCCCCGCCTCGTTCCTGCTCACCTCGTACGAGCGGCTGACGGCGGACACCGCCGGCGAACTCGGGCGCGTACTGGAATTCTGCGGCCTGCCCCCGGTGGGCGAGGAGACGCTGCGCGCCGCGGCCGACTTCGCGGACTTCCAGGCCATGCGCGCCATGGAGCTCACCGACGCGCTGGGCACGGACCGGCTGCGCCCCACCGTGCCCGGGGACCCCGACTCGTACAAGACCCGCCGCGGTGTCATCGGCGGCTTCCGCGACTACCTCACGCCCGAGCAGATCGACTACGTGGACGACGTCACGCGCCGGATCCTCGCACCGCAGTGGCAGCCCGCGGCCTTCGCGGCGGACGCCGCGCCGCACCCCCGGGACCGGACGCCGTGACCGGCCCGCCCAGCAGCCGCACCTCCGGCACCAGCAGCGGCAGCACCGCCAGCACGGCGATCAGCACCGCGCCCAGGCCCAGCGTCCCCCGCAGCCCGAGGACCCGGGTGGCGGGGGCCGCCGCCAGGTAGCCGAGCGGCACCGTCACCGCCTGGCCGAACGCCGTGTACGCCGTCACCCGGCCCAGCCGGCCCGCGGGGATCACGTCCTGCAGCAGCCCCGTCCACACCGTCGTCGACAGCGACGCCGCGGCCCCGGCCGCCACGGCGGCCACCACGAGACCGGCCGTCCCCGCGCGCAGCGCCATCGCCGCCTGGGGCGCCGCTATGACCGCGGTGCCCGCGCACGCCACCACCCCGACGCCCCGCGGCCGCCACCACAGCGCCAGCCCGGAACCACCCACCAGGCCCGCCGCGAAGCCGGACATCACCACGCCCCAGGCACTGGCGCCGCCCAGGGCACGCTGCCCGTACACCGGCCCCAGGAGCTGGTAGCCGGTCGTCCACACCGGAAGGACCAGGGCCGACTGCCACGTCATGACCATCAGCCAGCGCCGCGACCGGAACTCCGCCCAGCCGTCGCGCAACTGGTGCCCGAACGCCGCCCGTGGCGCGGACGCGGCACCGCGCGAGGTCAGCGGCGCGAGCAGGAGGGCCGCCCCCGCGAACGACAGGGCGTCGCAGGCGAGGACCGAGGGCGGCCCGGCGGCCACCACCAGCGCCGCGGCGACCGCCGGGCCGCCCACCCGCGTCGCGGTCTGCCCCAGCCTCAGCAGCGCGTTCGCCGCCGGCCGCAGCTCCGCCGGGACGATGTCCGCCAGGAGGCCCGAGGACGCCGGCAGGAAGAACGCCGAGGCCGCTCCGCACACCGCCGCCAGCAGCGCCAGCTGCCACAGCCGTGCGAGGTGCGACCACAGCAGCAGCGCGGCACCCGCCTGGGCGGCGGCGGAGACCGTGTTCGCGGTCACCATGATCCGGACGCGCGGCCACCGGTCCGCCGCCACGCCGGCGACGAACAACAGCAGCGCCTGCGGAAGCGTGCCGCACGCCAGGACCAGCCCCAGCCCGCCGCCGTCCCCCTCGCCGGGCAGCCCCAGCACGGCGAACGCCAGCCCGACCGGCGCGACGGCGCCGCCCGACCAGCTCAGCAGCCGCGCCGCGAAGTGCGCACGGAACCGCGGCACGGCCAGCGGCGCCCACGCCCGACGAGCCTGTTTCCCCCGCACGAGCCCGACCCCTTACCGCCGGCCCCGCCCGGCCCGGCACCGCGCGCCCATCCCCGGCTCTCCTCCGCGATCAACGAAACAGGGGGCACGGCGACATGGCTCACGGCCCTGAGGGCGCGATTTCAACGGCCGGGGGCTACGGCCGGTCGAGGACCGGCCGGGCGCGCACCCACGTCCGGTCGTCGGTCAGGTAGGCGTCGACGGCGAGCCCTGCCTCGGCCAGGGCCCCTTCGAAGGCTTCCGTGGTCAGGGGGCACGACAGGAACGTCTGGGTCCACCGCGCGTCCGGGAAGACGTACTCGACGTGGACGGAGCGCACCCCGGGGCGGACCGGCTCGGAGGACACCACTCTGATCAGCCCGTCACCGGCCGCCCTCTCCCGCGGCAGGTTCTCGTGCCGGCCCGCGTCCTCCCGCTGGATCAGCACGCATCCCTCGTCCGCGACGTGCCGCCGGCAGGCCCGCAGCAGACGCCCCCGCACCCGCGGATCAGCGGTGTGGACGAGGAAGGAGGCCAGCAGCACCACGTCGAAGCGCTCGCCGAGCTCCAGCTCTTCGATCGGGCTGCGGACGGTCCGGGCACCGCGCACCCGTTCCAGCATCGCCGAGGACTCGTCCACGGCCGTCACGGTGAAGCCCCGCTCGACCAGGGGATGCGTCATACGGCCCGTACCCGAGCCCAGTTCGAGAATCCGGGCCCGGGCGGGAACGGCCCGCTGGACGATGTCGGGCTCATCGCCCACAGGAAGCCGTTCGTACAGCTCGACGGCACACCCGTCCGGCGTGATCGCCCCCGGACCGGTGCCTCGGTGCCCCTCGCGCGTCAGTTCACTCATTCACCCATCGCAACACGGCGGGGACGCCGGAAGAAGACCGCACCGCGACGGCGGGCTCACGCACGGAACCGCCGGGCCACGTCCCGCAGTGCCACGCTGAACCGGTCGATGTCGTCCGGCCCCGTGAACAGCGCGGGCGTCACCCTGACGCAGTCGCCCCGCACCGGACCGCCGCGGCGGACGGTGAAGATCTTGTACTGGTCGAACAGGTACCGTGCGATGGCGGTGTTGTCCGCTTCGGAGGTCCGGCCGGTGACCCGGAACGACGTGATCGCCCCGTACATCGCGGGGTCGTCGGGCGTGAGCACCTCCAGACCTGGGACGTCCCGCGCCCGGCGGACCCAGCGGTCGCGCAGATACCGCAGCCGGGCCTCTTTGACGGGCCCACCGCCCAGCGCCCGGTGGAAGTCCAGCGCGGTGGGCACGGAGAGGACGGGCGCGACGTCCATCGTCCCGGAGTGGACGCGCGAGCGGATGTCACCGGCCGGGTAGGTCTCGTCGGCGAAGGCGGCGTCGATGTCGGCCAGGCGATCCCCGCGGATGTGCAGGAAGCCCGTGCCGAGCGGCGCGCCCATCCACTTGTGCAGGGACAGGCCGACGAAGTCCGCGCCGAGGTCGGGCAGGGCGAAGTCGAGCTGCCCCCAGGAGTGGGCCGCGTCGACGATCACATCGACGCCGCGGTTTCTGGCGGCGGCGACGATGTCGCGCACGGGGGTGACCAGGCCGGTGCGGTTGTTCATGTGGCTCAGCAGCAGCAACTTGACGCGGGGGTGCTCGCGCAGCGCCGTGGCGTAGGTGTCCAGCACGGCCTGACGCGTCGCGGGTTCGGGGATCGCGATCCGGACGAGAGAGGCACCGCGGCGCTCCCGCAGCCAGTTCATGGCGTACTGCATGCTGTAGTAGTCGAGGTCGGCATGCATGACGGCGTCGCCGGGCCGCAGCCGGTTGTAGCCGCCGATGAGGTTCTGCAGGGCTTCGGTGCCGCAGCGGGTGAGCGCGATCTCCTCAGCCGGCACCCCGGCGACGGCGGCCACCTGAGCCCGGACCTCCTCGGCCTCGGCCTTGTAAGTGGTCCGCAGAAGGTAGGAGTTGAGCGAGTTGAGCCGCTCGACATTGCGGGCGTTGGCACGGCGCACGGGCTCCGGCATGATCCCGTAGTAGCCGTTCTCCAGGTTGACGAATTCCCGGCTCACCCGGTACTGCCGGGCGACCGCACGCCAGAACCCCTCGTCCCGGGCAACGTGCTCGGGCCGGGCACCGGCGGGGAGAACGAACGGGGGCACCGCCGCGGCCCGGCCGTGGGCCGCCACGGGGGAGGCGGCAGCGGCACCGAAGGAAGCGAGCAGGTGACGTCTGGGCAGAACCATCGAACCTCCAGGATGAGGAGTCGGTGGAGCGGGACCGCATCCAGAATCACAGGCCGCGCGGCTGCGGGGGAGTGGCGGGGGCGCGATGGTGTGAGGGCTCTGGGGAGGGAGGCGCGCCGAGGGGTGTTCGCCCCGGACACGATGAAGGCCCGGCAGCCAAGCTGCCGGGCCTTCATCTCACAAGTAGCGGGGACAGGATTTGAACCTGCGACCTCTGGGTTATGAGCCCAGCGAGCTACCGAGCTGCTCCACCCCGCGTCGGTAAGGTGAACACTACGGCATCGACGCGGTGAGAGCGAACCGGTTCCCGAAAGCCGGCCGGCCCCGGCCCGCGTCAGCCCGCCGTCACCTTCACGATGCGGCCCGACGCCTCCACGACGAACAGGTCGCGTCGCGGGTCGCTGTCGCCGAAGCCGCGGGCCACCCGGACGCTGCTCGGCATCCGCAGGCCCGACACCAGGACGCACGACTTGCCCGTCGCCGGGTCCACCTCGATCAGTTCGCCGTCGCGGAAACTCGCCACCACCAGCTTGCCGTTGAAGAAGGTCAGGTCGTCGAGGAGCTTGAGCTTCAGGGGGTTGGGGCTGAGCTCCGTGACCCTGGTGTGCTGTTCGGGGTTCTTCAGGGGGATCCGGACGACCGGTGACGAGGCGTCGGTGATGACGCTCGCGTACAGCTGGTCGCCCACGATCTCCAGGCCGTTGGCGCCGAAGACGTTCGCCTTCCGCGTCCACTCCGCGTCCTTGGTGCCGTCCGGGCGGATCTTCACGATGCCGGTGGCCAGTTCGCGGCTGAGGTAGAAGTTGCCCTCGGCGTCGATGGCGAGCCCGTTGACGCCGGACACCCCCTCCACGACCTTTTCCGGCCTGGGGTGGGCGGCCGCCGGGTCGAAGCGCATGACGCCGCCGCCCGAGGCCCAGGACGACAGAGGATTGACGCCGAAGTTGACGTACATCATGCCGTCCGGGCCGCGCCGGAGGCCGCCGGGGCCGTTCACCGGGAAGCTCGTCCTGAGGGTGCCGTCCGGCGCGTACCCCTCCACCCGGTGCTTGGCGATGTGCGCGACCCACAGCGTGCCGCGCCCGTCGAACTCCAGGTTCTCCCGCCAGTCCAGCAGCGGGACGCCGCCCTCTCGGAACACCTTCACCTGTGCGGGCGCGGCGCACCGCTCCAGAGCCGCTGCGGCCGGCGGCGGGCCGGCCGCCGTCGCCGCCCCGGGCACGCCGACCGCCAGCGCGGCGACGATACTTCCCACAATTGCTAACGAACGTATACGCATGCACCCGTTGTAGCGCCCGGCCCCCGGCTCCCGCCAGTCACTCGTTCGCCAACAGTCCCGGCCAACGTAGACGGGTCCGGCTAATGGAACCGCATGCCGTTGCTGCCGACGATCACGTCGTAGTCGCCCTTCAGGCCACCTTCGCCGACGTAGCACTTGTACCCGCTGGGCTTGTCGACCGGGACCAGGCGGACCTCCGGGATCTCATCGCACCGCAGCGACCTCGCGGCCTTTCCGCCGTAGACGCCGTAGTTCTTCCACGCCTGGGCGTGCACACCTTCGCGGCTGATCACTCCGCCCTTGGTCGGGGTGGCGGTGTACTGCATCAAAATGAAGCCGCCCTTCGTCTCCACGCTGAAGGGCACCTCGGTGCCCATGTACGTGACGGTGCAGGTGAACTTCTGCGGCTGGTCGGTGACCTCACCGGTGTCGCAGGTGCTGGTCGTCGGCTTCGCCACCATGCCGGCCATGGCGATCACCCGGCCTTCGAGGCCGTACTTGATCTGCTCCAGTGGCGGGGCCTTGTCGCCGGGCGCGGGACGCAGGGGCGCGACCTTCGCGTCCGGCGACGCCTTCGGGCTCGCCACCGGCGTTCCCTTGACCTTCTGCTCGTCCGACCCGCACGCCGTGGCCGCCGAGACGACCAGAGCCGCTACCGCTGCCGTGCGTATCCATTTCTTGGTCTTCAAGACCGTTTCCCCGTTCATGCTGCTCATGGAACCGGCCGATCATAGACAGGCGCCCCGAGGCCGTCGAACGGGTGGGGTCGGCCGTCAATCCCGGCGACGCGGCAAGCACCGGTCGGCATGATGTGGTTCATGCCCTCACTCATTCCCTCCACCGTTCCGCCCGGCCGTCTCCGGCGGTCCGCCCAGCCGTCGATAGGGGTGTCCGACGAGCTGTCCCTCCGGCCCTGGAGCCCGGCGGACGCGCCCGCTGTCGTCGAGGCGTTCGAGGACCCCACGATCCAGCGGTGGCACGGGCGGCACGCCGCGTCCGAGGACGAGGCGCGCGAGTGGATCGCCGGGTGGGGTGAGGAGTGGGAACGGGAGACGGCCGCCCACTGGGCGATCGTCCGCACCGGAAACCGGGAGGTGCTCGGCAGGATCTCGCTGCGGGACCTGGACCTTTTCTTCGGGCAGGCGGAATGCGCGTACTGGATCCTGCCCGGCGCGCGCGGATCCGGGGTGGCCGGCCGCGCGGTCACGGCGGTGGCCGGCTGGGCCTTCGGCGAGGCCGGCTTCCACCGGCTGGAAATCATGCACTCCGTCGCGAACACGGCCTCGTGCCGGGTGGCGGCGAAGGCAGGCTTCGCCTGGGAAGGCACCAAGCGCAGCGCGGGGCCGCACGCCGACGGTTGGCACGACATGCACCTGCACGCCCGGATCACAAGCGACGAGCGGCGGTAGTGACCGTGAGTCGGCCCGGTGCGCCGTTCCCTCCCGCTGGTGCGGGCGCGGGGGCGTGACCCTCTCCTCGGCGGGTACGCACTCCTCAACGGGCCGCCCGTCAAAGCTCGTTGTCGTTCTCTGGAGGCGCCATGCCTGGATTGCTCGCACGGATCAAGCAGTTCGCCCGCAGTCCGCAGGGGCAGAACACCATCAACTCGGCGCGGCGGGCCGCCGCCGACCCGAGGAAGCGCGCCCAGGCCCGCCGGCTGTTCGGACGGCTGGGCAAGCGGCGCTGAACCGGCCGCGCGTGCGGGCCCGCACCCGGCCCGCACGCGCGGCGGGGCTGTCTCAGTCCAGCTTCCTGGCGAAGTGGAAGGCCGCGATGTCCAGCCGCTCCCGCAGGTAGAAGCGGTGCGCGCCCGTGCGGTGCGTGGCGGAGTCCAGGCTCAGGATGTGGCAGCCCGCGGCGCGGGCGCGCTGCTCCAGGTAGGAGATGAGCTCCCGCCCGACACCGGTGGAACGCGCGTCGGCCGTGGTCACCAGGTCGTCGACGTACAGCGAGCGCACCGTGCTGGTGTTGACGAGGATGCGCCAGCCGGCCACGCCCGCGCAGGCGCCCTCGTCGGTGAACGCGGCCGAGAAGCGCAGGCCCTGGCCGTGGCCCTCCGCGTAGATCTCGCGGAACAGGTCCTCGGTGAGGTGCGGGCGCAGTTCACGCAGGACGGGGAGGACGTCAGCCGTCAGCCGCTCGTCGCCGGGCTCAAGGTCGATGATCTTCATGGCGGCACTCTAGATCAGCCGGGGGCGGGGGCGGCCGGGAAGGTCAGCCCTTGCGGCCCCGCCGCCCCGGCTACTGCCCGTCGTGGTGCCGGTGGCCCGGGTGCCGCAGGCGCGTCCAGATGTCGCGGGCATGGCGCCCGGCCTCGGTACGGCTGCCGGCGACCAGCTTCCGGGCCTGCTCCGGCGTCTCCACCATCGGCCCCGACCCGCGCAGCGGCTTGCCGGCCGTCTCGTGCAGGAAGAACGCGGAGACCAGGCCGACCGCGCCCGCGGCCATCAGGTAGTACGCGGGGACCATGTCGTTGTCCGTCGACTCCAGCAGCGCCGAGACGGCCAGGGGAGTCGTGCCGCCGAAGAGCGACACGGAGATGTTGTACGAGACGGACAGGGCCCCGTAGCGCAGCCGGGTCGGGAAGAGCGCGGGCAGCGTCGCCGCGGAGGTGCCCGCGAAGATCACCAGCAGCAGGCCGAGGACGAGGCAGCCGAACGCCGGCAGCAGGGCGCCGTCGGCCCGGATCAGCATCACCGAGGGGACGGCCAGGGCGATGAGGGCGGCACTGCCGGCCATGAACATCGGCCGGCGCCCCCAGAGGTCGGAGGTGCGGCCCACGACGGTGATGGTCAGGGCCACCAGGATCATGGTGCCGAGGATCAGCAGGTGGGCGGTGGTGGCGTCCTTGCCGAGCGTCTCGGTCATGTACGTGGGCAGGTACGAGGTGACCATGTAGCTGGTGACGTTGTAGACGACCACCAGTCCCATGCAGATCAGGACCGCCTGCCAGTGGTCGGTGAAGATGTTCCTGAGTCGGCCGTGCCCGGACTGGCGGGCCTCCTCGGCCTCCTCCTCGTGCGCGGTGCCGGGTGTCCGCGCCTGGGCCGCCTCGGTCTCCGCGCGGAAGGCGGGCGTCTCTTCCAGCCGCATCCGCATGTACAGGCCGACCAGCCCCAGCGGACCGGCCACCAGGAACGGCAGCCGCCAGCCCCAGTCCGTCATGCCGTCGGTGCCGAGGAGCGCGGTGAGCACGGTCACCAGGCCCGAGCCGAGCGCGTAGCCCACGAAGGTGCCGAAGTCGAGCCAGCTGCCCAGGAAGCCCCGGCGTTTGTCCGGCGCGTACTCCGCGATGTACGTGGTGGCCCCGGCGTACTCGCCGCCGGTGGAGAAGCCCTGCACCAGGCGGCAGACGAGCAGCAGGATCGGCGCGAGGAACCCGGCCGTCCCGTAGGACGGCAGGAAGCCGACGGCGAAGGTGCTCACCGCCATCATGATCATCGTGGCGGCGAGGACCCGCTGGCGTCCGATGCGGTCGCCCAGGGGACCGAAGACGAGCCCGCCGAGGGGGCGGACGAGGAAGGCGGCGGCGAACGTGGCGAAGGTGGAGATCACCTGCGCGCCGGACGAGCTGGAGGGGAAGAAGACCTTTCCCAGGGTGACCGCCATATAGGCGTACACGCCGAAGTCGAACCACTCCATCATGTTGCCGAGCGCGGCGGCCTGCACCGCCCGGCGCACCTCGGGCCGGTCCGTGACGGTGACGTCCTCGATGTTCAGCGGGGTCTTGCCACGGCGCAGCAGGGTGCGGAGCATCCGGTCGGTGGCGGCCGCGCCACCGCGCGAGGGGGCGCGGCGTCGGTCCTTCGGGTTCTTGTTGCGATCGGCGCTCATGGTCACCTGCCGGCGGGTCGGGGATCCAGGTTCCTGGGGCTCCTGGGACGTTCATCTACTCATGGGCCAAATCTTGTGGTTTATGCATTGAACATCGCGGGGCCGTCGGGCGTCCGGTGACCCGCCGCGGCGGCAGGTCCTCTCTGCGGGGCCGGTTCACCGGGCGGAAGCGCCCGGTATCCCCGTCACGTGTGCGGCGGCAGCGCCGCCGGGTTGAGGTGTTCGACCAGGCGGTGCAGGAGGTCGTGCGCCGTCGCCCGTTCCGCCGGGGAGAGGATGGCCAGGGCGTCGTCGTTCACCCCGCCCACCAGCGCCCGCGCCCGTTCCGCCAGGTGGCGGCCCTCCTCGGTGATGTGGAGGCACAGCACGCGGCGGTTGGTCGCGTGGGGGCGGCGTTCCATGAGGCCCCGCTCGACGAGGCCGTTCACCGCGGCTCCCATGGACTGGGCCGTGATGCCGGCGCCGCGGGCCGCGTCCGCACTGGAGACGCCCGGCGTGTTGAGCGCGCGCTGCAGTGCGCTGTGCTGGGCCAGGGTCAGGTCCAGCGTGCGCAGCTCCTTCTCCAGCCGGGCGCCCATGGCCTGGGAGAACTGCCAGGCCAGGTAGCCGGTGTAGGAGGTGTTGTCGTTCATGGGACCACCACTTGTAAGGCAGCTTATATGGGCTGCTACTGTTGTAAGGCAGCTTACAAGTTTGGATGGTCGTCGACGTGTCACTCCCCACCACCACCCCCTCGGCCGCCCCGCGGCCCGCCCCCGCCCACCCCGACATACCCGACGCCGCGCCGCCGCGGCACCCGCAGGGCGGCCTGAAGGGCGTCCTCCTCCCCGTGGCCGTCGTGCTCGCCATCGGGACGATCTTCGTCAGCGTCTACCTCGCCGCGTTCCACGCGCCCAAGCCGCACGACCTCCCCGTGGCCGCCGTGGGCTCCGCGCAGGAGATCCACCGCCTGGAGGGCGGCCTGGAGAAGGCCCTGCCCGGCGGCTTCGCCCTGCGGCCCTACGCCGACGAGAGCGCCGCCCGCGACGCCGTCGAGCACCGCCGCGTCTACGCCGCCTACCTCACCGGCGGCGGCACCCCGAAGCTCCTCTTCGCGGGCGCCAACGGGCCCTCGGTCACCGGCACCCTCACCGGGGCCTTCGGCGCGGTCGCCGAAGCGGGCGGCCACCACCTGGCCCAGGAGGACATCCTCCCCGCCTCCTCCGGCGACACCCGGGGACTGTCGATCTTCTACGCGGCCTTCGGCCTCGTCCTCGCCGGCTACCTGTTCGGCATGATGACCTACCAGGCCGCGCCCACCCTCCGCTTCCGCCAGCGCCTGGCCAGCCTCGGCCTCTTCGGCGTCCTGGGCGGCATCATCATCGCCCTCCTCGCCGGCAGCACCGGCTTCGGCGCGCTGCCCGGCTCCTTCGCCGGCATCGCCGGGATGACCGCGCTCATGGCGATCGCGGTGGGCGGCGCGACCATGGTGTGCATCAGGTGGACCGGAGCCGCGGGCGCCGGCCTGGCCTCCGTCGTCCTCCTGACCCTCGGCAACGCCACCAGCGGCGGCGTCATGCCCGCCCCCTACCTGCCCGGCTGGCTGCACCCGCTCTCCGACGTCCTGCCCGTCGGCGCCGGGGTCCGTGCCATCCAGGGGCTGGCGTACTTCCACAACGACGGCCTGGCGCGCGGCATCGCCGTCCTCGCCGTCTGGATCATCGCCTGCGCGGGACTGCTCTACCTGCGGGACGCGCGCAGCGCCCGGCGGACGCCCGCTTCCTGAGGAATCGGCAAGGGCCCCCGCCGCGGACCGCGGCGGGGGCCCTTCCATCTGTCCGGTCAGTGCCCGGCGGGCACCGGCTCCAGGACGAAGACGGGGATCTCCCGGTCGGTCTTCTTCTGGTAGTCCGCGTAGTCGGGGTACGCCGCGACCGCCCGCTCCCACCACGCGGCCTTCTCCTCGCCGGTGACCTCACGCGCCGTCATGTCCTGGCGCACCGGACCGTCCTGGAGCTCCACCCGGGGGTCGGCCACCACGTTGTGGTACCAGACCGGGTGCTTGGGGGCGCCGCCCAGGGACGCGACCACGGCGTACGTGCCCTCGTGCTCCACCCGCATCAGCGGACTCTTGCGGATCTTGCCGCTCTTCGCGCCCCGGGTTGTGAGGATGACGACGGGCATGTCCCGCAGCGTCGTCCCCTCCGTGCCGCCCGAGCCCTCGTACAACTCGACCTGATCGCGCACCCACTGCTCTGGGCTCGGCTCGTACTCACCCTCAAGAGGCATGCTGCCCGTCCCGTCCTCGAAGTCTCACGTCGGTCACGGCCGCGGCGGAGTACCCCGCCGGGGCCGACTCACACCGTCGCTCAACAACCTGCGGCGAGGCAATCATCCCCGGGCGCCCCGCCCAACTCACCGGACGGCGCCCGCCCGGGGCCGCCCTTCACCCGGGCCGGGTGCCGTGGCTCCCGGCGTTCCCTCACATCGCCCGACCGTTACCAGTAATGCTTTCGGCCTCCGACGGCGTGCCCGACCGCGCCGAGGATCCACAGGGCCGCCCCGATGACGAGCAGGATGATGCCGATGGTCCACAGGATGGCGATGTCCGCCAGGAACCCGATGATCAGCAGAATGACTCCGAGGGCAATCACGGTGTCCTCCGATCTCGCGTGTGCAAGCTCAATTCCACTATGTTCCTCGTTCGGCCCACCGGCAATCGCTGCCTCTCCGCCCCCATGAATCTCTCCGTCGCCATGAATAGGGTGGCGTCACCGCTGCACCGGTTTTCCGGGCCCGACGAGGCCCCGCCCCGAAATCGCGGGGCCCACGATTCACGGGGGAAGCAAGGGGTACCCGCAGCCCATGTGGCTTCTGAAACCACCCGGTGTGTACGCCCCGCAAGAGGATTCCCACCTGCTGGTGACCGCCTTGGAGCGCGAGAGCCTGCCCCCCGGGGCCGAAGTCCTCGACGTCGGCACGGGAACCGGCGCCCTGGCCATCGCCGCGGCCCGCCGGGGCGCCGCCCGGGTCACGGCCGTGGACGCCTCCGTCCGCGCGGTGCTCACCACCCGCCTGAACGCCCTGCTCGCCGGCTGCCGGGTGCGCGCGCTCTCCGGCGACCTGCTGGAGCCGGTGGCCGGAGAGCGCTTCCACCTCGTCCTGGCCAATCCGCCGTACGTCCCCACCCCGCACCCCGGTTTCCCGCGCCACAGCCTCGACCGGGCCTGGGAAGCGGGGCCCGACGGCCGCGCCGTCCTGGACCGGCTCTGCGCCCAGGTCCCCCCGCTGCTCCTGCCCGGCGGCGTGCTCCTGCTCGTCCAGTCGGCCTTCAGCTCCGCCCCCCGCACGATCGAACTGCTCACCCGGTCCGGCCTCGACGCCGACATCGTCGACCGCCGGCTGATCCCCTTCGGGCCGGTCCTGCGCGCCCGCGCCGGCTGGCTGCGCGAGCGCGGGCTGCTGGAGCCGGGCCAGGACAAGGAAGAGCTGGTGGTCATCCGTGCCCGGCGTCCCTGAGCGGCCCGCGGCCGCCCGCCGCGTCTCGCACGAGCCGGGCGGCCCCGTCCTCGTCGAGGGCCCGGTCGAGGTGGTGCTGGACGACGGCACCGTCGCGCGCTCCGACCGCCCCGTCGTCGCGGTGTGCACCTGCCGGCGCAGCAAGATCTACCCCTGGTGCGACACCAGCCACCGGGGCCGCCGGCCTCGGGGCACCTGACGGCGGGTACCCGGGAAAACCGGAGACCGGTACACCGAGACCCGGCGCACCGAGACCCGGCGCACTGAATCCGGCGCGCACCGAATCCGGCGCGCACCGAATCCGGCGCGCACCGAATCCGGCCCACCGAAGCCCCGTATACGGAACACCCCACGGACCGACGTGACGACCACGGGAGACCACGATGCCGAGCCCGCTCGCGCGCGGGGAGATCTCCGCCGCGCTCCTGGACACGCTCCGCCGCCCCCCGGCCGGCGCGGCCCTGCCGGGCCCGGCCGAGGTGGCGGCCGCCGACCCCTACGGGGAGGACCTCCAACTCGCCCTTCACGCCTGCTACGAGCTGCACTACCGGGGCCTTCCCGGCGTCCGCGACACCTGGGAGTGGGACCCCGGCCTGCTGCGGCTGCGCGGCCTCATGGAGGACGCGTTCCTGGCGGCGCTGCGGGCGGAGGTGCCCGGCACCGCCGAGGTGCCCGAAGCGCTCGCGGGCCTGCTGGCGGAGCCCTCGGACGGGGAGGGGGCCTCGTTCTTCCTGCGCGACCGCGGCGAGCTGTGGCACCTGCGCGAGTACGCGGTCCACCGCTCTCTCTACCAGCTCAAGGAAGCCGACCCCCACGCCTGGATGATCCCCCGGCTGACCGGCCGCGCGAAGGCCGCCCTCGTCGCCGTCGAGTACGACGAGTTCGGGGCCGGCCGCGCCGACCGGATCCACTCCCGGCTCTTCGCCGCCCTGATGCGCGACCTCCGCCTCGACGACACCTACGGCCACTACCTGGACGCGGTGCCCGCCGCGACCCTGGCCACCGGCAACCTCATGTCCCTGCTCGGCCTGCACCGTGCGCGGCGCGGCAGCCTCGTCGGCCACTTCGCCACCCTGGAGATCACCTCACCGCCCGCCGCCCGCCGCCTCCTCCAGGCCATGCGGCGGCTGGCCGCGGGCCCCGCCGCGGAGCTGTTCTACAGCGAGCACGTGGAGGCCGACGCCGTCCACGAACAGCTCGTGCGCCATGAGGTGATCGGCGGACTGCTGGAGAGCGAACCGGAGCTGGCGCGGGACGTGGTCTTCGGGATCGAGGCCACCTGCCGGCTGGAGGAGCGGTTCGAGGAGTCCCTCCTCGGCGCCTGGCACTCCGGCCGGACGTCTCTGCGCACGGCCCTGGAGCCCGCCGCACCCTGACGCGACCGCTGTGGGCGCACGTCTACCCGGAAACACGGGCCTTATGTAAATCCGTCAGGGCGGAAAATATGAAAGGCAATCACCTTTCGATATCGACGAGGAAATTCCGGTGCACACGTGTAGGCCGAAGACGCCGGGGCACCCGAGTTGCTGAGGGCAGGTCACCCTTTATCGGGAGGCTGATTTCCCGGCCCGCACCGTCGATGAAGGAGACATCTCATGACGCAGAACATCTGGGGTTACCACCCGAAGGCCGGCCACACCGTGGGCACCAGCCTGACCGGCTTCAAGGTCGAGGCGACCGACGGCAGCATCGGCAAGGTCGACAAGCACTCGGACGAGGTCGACTCCTCGTACCTCGTCGTGGACACCGGCATGTGGATCTTCGGCAAGCACGTGCTGCTGCCGGCGGGCACCGTCACCCGGATCGACGCCGCCGAGGAGAAGATCTACGTGGACCGCTCGAAGGCCCAGATCAAGGACGCCCCCGAATTCGACAAGGACAAGCACGTCGGTGACGTGGGGTACCACGAACAGATCGCCGGCTACTACAGCGGATTCCGCGGCTGAGGCGGCGCCCGGCCACCGGGACGGGGGCCGGCCGGATTCTTCCGGCCGGCCCCGCCCGTTTGCGGCCACGCAGGGGCCCGGCGGGCGAACCGAAGGGAAAGAGCACCAGCAGACGACTCGATGGGACTGACACGTGAACTGGCGACAGCACGCCGCATGCCGCGAAGAGGACCCCGACCTGTTCTTCCCGATCGGCACGGGCGGCCCGGCCCTGGGCCAGGCCGAGAGCGCGAAATCGGTCTGCCGCCGCTGCCCGGTCCAGGAGATGTGCCTCGCCTGGGCCCTGGAATCCGGCCAGGAGTTCGGGGTGTGGGGCGGCACGGACGAGATCGAACGGCGCGCCCTGCGCAAGGCCGGGAAACGCTACGAGAGCATGGCCCGCCGGCGGGGCCGGTGAACCGGCGCCGGACCACGGCTCCGGGAAGCCCGCACGGGGCGCTCCCGGAGCCGGGCCGTCCCGGGCCCGTCAGGCCGTGATGATCGCCGGGTCGCTGACCCCCGGCTCACCGGTCTCCACGTGCCCCGCGAACCTCCGCAGGAACGTCCCGTCCTGGTCCGACCCCACGGCCAGGTCGTACCAGCGCTTGCTGTGGCGCAGATCCACCCGGTGCACCACGCGCCCGCCCGGGCGCACCGTGAACGACGCGCGCTTCCCGCTGTACGCGTCGGTCACCGTGAGACGGCAGTCGGCGCCGCCCGCGTTGGTCATGGTCAGCTCGATCAGGCCCTGCCCGGCGACGTGCCGGGCCGTCACCTCGGGCCCGGCGGTGGTGCCGGAGCCCCTGAACGTGCGCAGGAACCCGTTCGGGCCGAGCGCCGACAGGTCGTAGACGCCCTTCGAATAGGCCGTGTTCCAGGTGTCGGAGATCTTCCGGCCCGCCCCGGTGGTGTACGTCCACGGCCCGTCCGTGCGGTTTCCGGAGGTGACCGTGAAGCACGCCCCGGCCTGTTCGCCCCCGCTGAAGGTGAGGGTGAAACGCCCGGTCGACGGCGTCCCGGCGCCGTCCACCAGCGGGGCGTAGGGCAGCGGGCGCGTCGGCTTGGACCCCTTCTCCTGCTTGGGCAGGGAGGGCCGGGCGGGCGGCTTCGGACGGTAGTCGGGGTGCCGTTCGCGGTCCTTCGGGGCGTAACCGGCGGTGTCCGGGAGCGTCGCGGGCCCGGTGTTCCCGAGGCGGAAGTCGAAGGCCGAGGTGAGGTCGCCGCAGACGGCCCGCCGCCAGGGCGAGACCTGCGGCTCGGCCACGCCGAAGCGGCGCTCCATGAACCGGAGGATCGAGGTGTGGTCGAAGACCTCCGAGCAGACGTAGCCGCCCGTGCTCCACGGAGATACGACGATCATGGGGACGCGCTGGCCCAGGCCGTAGGGGCCGGCGCCGTAGCGGCTGTTGCCCGCGAAGACGTCCGGGCCGGTGTCCACGGTGGAGGCGCCCTGCGCGGCCGACGCCGGCGGGAAGGGCGGGGGGACATGGTCGAAGTACCCGTCGTTCTCGTCGTACGTGATGAACAGCGCGGTCCTGCTCCACACCTCGGGGTCGGCGGTGAGGGCGTCCAGGACCTGGGAGATGTACCAGGCGCCGTAGTTCACCGGCCAGTTGGGGTGCTCGGAGAACGCCTCCGGGGCGGTGATCCAGGAGACCTGCGGGAGCTTCCCCGCCTTCACGTCGGCCTTGAGGATGTCGAAGTAGCCGCCGCCCTTCCTGACGTCGGTGCCGGTGCGCGCCTTGTCGTGCAGCGGATCGCCGGGCTCGGCATTGCGGTACGCGTTGAAGTACAGCAGGGAGTTGTCGCCGTAGTTGCCCCGGTAGGGGTCGTCGATCCAGCCCCACTTTCCGGCCGCGTCCAGGCCGTTGCCCGTGTCCTGGTAGACCTTCCACGAGATCCCGGCGCGCTCCAGCCGCTCGGGGTACGTCGTCCAGCCGTAGCCGGCCTCTTCGTTCCCGAGGACGGGGCCGCCGCCCTTGCCGTCGTTCCCGGTGTGCCCCGTCCACATGTAGTAGCGGTTCGGGTCGGTGGCTCCGATGAACGAGCAGTGGTAGGCGTCGCACACGGTGAACGCGTCGGCCAGCGCGTAGTGGAACGGCATGTCCGCACGCGTCAGGTAGGCCATGGTGCCCGCCGACTTCGCGGGTATCCACTTGTCGTACTTGCCGTGGTTCCGGGCTCGCTGGCCGCCCGCCCAGTCGTGGTTGAGGCCCGCGATGAACTGCATGCCGAGGTCCTGGGCGTCCGGCCGGAAGGGCAGCACGTCCTTCGTGCCGTCCGACTGGTACCACACCGGCTTGCCGCTCTCCAGGGTCATGGGGCGGGGGTCGCCGAACCCGCGGACACCCTTCAGCGAGCCGAAGTAGTGGTCGAAGGAACGGTTCTCCTGCATCAGGACGACGATGTGCTCCACGTCCTCGATGGTGCCGGAGCGCCGCGTGGCGGGAATGGCGGCCGCACGGGCGATGCTGCTCGACAGGGCGGCGGAGCCCGCCGTCGCGCCGGCGATCTGGAGGAACCGCCGCCGATTGAGTTCAGGCATGAGTCTGGAGACCTCGTGGGGTGTGGGGCCGGAATGGAGCAGGGTGCTCCAAGGGCAGCGAGTCCCGGCCAAGCGGGCGTGTCGTCGGAGTGACAGGGTGCGGTACGCGGGGCGAACGTAGCGGACCGGCGCCCGATCCGGAACGGGCCGGACCGCACGGCTCGGCCGTGCGCGGCTTCGTCCCGTGCGGTTCCACCCCGCGCGGTTCCGCTTAGCGCCGGGCCGATTCGCGGGGCTTGTCGCGCGTGGGTGCTCCGGGCTCGGGCGGCGAGCTGGGATAGTGACGGCATGGCAGACGCTCACGCCGGGCCCGGCGCGGCGCGCCCGGCGGCCGGCCGTCCGCCGGAGCGCGGGCCCGCGCCGTGCGCCCGGGAACTGACCGTCCGCACCGACGACGGCGTCACCCTGCACGTGGAGATCGACGAAGCGCCGGGCCCCGTGCCCACCGTCCTCTTCGTCAACGGGCTCAACACCGCCCTGTGGTACTGGCAGCAGCAGCGCGAACACCTCACCGGGCTGGCCCGGCTGGCCTTCTTCGACCACCGCGGCCACGGCCGTTCCGGCCCCGCGACGGTCTCCGGGGCGACCGTCGCGCGGCTGGCCCGGGATCTCGCCGCGGTGATCGAGACCGTGGCGCCCCGGGGGCCCGTCGTCCTCGTCGGGCATTCCGTGGGCGGCATGGCGATCACCGCGCTCGCCGCCCAGCGGCCCGAGCTCTTCGGCCCCCGGGTGGTGGGCGCGGCGCTGATCGACACGCTCCCCGGCCGGCTCGCCGACGTCACCCCCCTGCCCAAGGCCCCGGCGCGGGCCGCCGCCCGGCTGCTGTGGCGCGCGCCCGCGGTGCGGGCCGGCCTCGCCACCGTGGCGTTCCGGCACCGGCGGACGAGCGCGGTGCCCGGCGCACCGGGCGGACACCTGCTCCAGCGGCTCGCCCGGTTCACGGGCGCGTTCCCCTCCTCCGCGATGTTCGCGCTCCTCGCCGACGTCGTGGTGTGCGACTACTACGTCGCTCTCGGCGTGTACGCCTCCGTGGCCACGACGGTGATCGCCGGGGAGGACGACCCCTTCTTCCCGGTGCGGCACAAGCAGCGGGTCGCCGGCCTCATCCCCGGGGCCCGGCTGGTCACCGTGCCCCGGGGCGGCCACGTGAGCCACCTGCACGCCCCGCAGGCGGTCAACGCCGCGCTGCGGGACCTGGCCGGGCTCGCCTCGGCGTCCCCGCGGAGCGGGCCGTGACCGCGAGGAGGTGTGCCCGCCGCCCGTCCGGGGCAGGGAACGCCAGTGCGCACAGCGGCGTGGTTTCCCACCCGGACAACCCGAAGGTGAGGACGGTCTCCCATGTTCTACGCATTCGGCTTCGAACGGATCGGGGTCGTGGTGAGCGACCTGTACTTCATCGACCCGGCCCCGGAACCGGGGCAGGACGGCGCGGAGCGGGGTGTGCGGCTGGAGCTGCGCCTCCTGGAGCCCGGTGATCTGACGGGCTCGATCTACTCGGCGCGCCCCATTCGCATCGACCGCCCCCTGTGGCGGGCCGACCTGCTGGAATCGGTGGCCGGGCCCCCCGGGAGCTTCGACCGGACCCACCACCACCCGCGCTTCAGGGACTGGGAGCCGGGCGGCCGGGTCTTCGTCGAAAAGCTGTCCGCCGACCCGCTGGGGTGGGTGGGCGAGCGGCTGGCCGACCTCGACGGCCTGCTCGGGGAGGCGGGAGTGGCCCCCGGTGAGGTCCCTCCGGGGGACGCGAGGGCTCTGCGCGAGACGGCCCCGCAGATCGTCGAGGCGGTCAGCCGGTTGCTGGACGGCGTACGAGCCGGAGAACTGGCCCACGCGCCGGCTTCGGCCGATCCGGTGACGGGCGCGCGCCTCAGCTGGCTCTGAGAGGGGTGCCCTGCCGGGCGGGGGCGCGTGTGCGGCTCGCCGTGTGCCCTGTCGGGCGGGGCGTGCAGGCGGTGTGACGGTAAGCGGGTCGCCGCACCGAGCGGTCCGGCCGGACGCCGTGCCCTGCGGGGCAGGGGCCGGACCCGTGTGGTATGTCTGCCGTTGGCCTGGCCTGGCGCCCCGCGGGGCGGGGGTCGGGCGCTCGGTTCGGTGGGCTGACTGGAGCTGAGCAGCCGTGCCCGCCCCCCGGGGCCGGTGGGCGGCCGCGCCGGATGGTTGGGGCCCGGGCGGCCGGGCTCCCCGCCTGAGCTTGTACGGGTCCGGCCTCCGGTAGGGCTCTGAAACCTCCGCTACCGGGCTGTCCGGGAACCCGGCGCGCGCGAGGTGCCCATGTATAGGCGTGCCGCACGGGGCCCCGGGGCGGGACGGGGCAGGTGGCCGTGTGGCGGGAGCCAGGGCAGGTGATGGTGTGCGGTGCAGGGTGGGCCGTATGTCCTGGGGGCCGCGGCGGGGCCCGCCTGTGGCGCCGGTGAATGGGGCGGGTGCTGTGTCCTCGCCCCGTATGCCCGGGCGGGGCGGCCCCCGCCTGTCCCGGGCGGGGCCGCGGCGGGCGCCAGGCCCCTCGTAGTGGTGTGGGCGCGGGGTGGGCCTCGGCGGGCCCCGCGTGTCGCGGCGGCGCACAGGGCGCGCCGCCCCCCGCTCGGTACGCCCGGGCGAGGTACCCCCGGGGCAGGCGGCGCGGCCCGGCTCGCCCGTGGCGCAGGCGGCGTGCGTCCCGTTCCCGTCCCCGGCCTCCGAGCGGGGCCGACGAACCCCCTACCCCGCCCCTTCAACCCCGCGCACTTCGTATCCGACCCGTCGCAGAACGTGGCCTGAAGGGCCCTCCCGTGTGAGCCCGCCCATGGGACCCAGATCACTTACGAAGCCGGCTAGTGGGCCACCCTGAGGTGCAAATCGGGCATTCCATGCGTTTCTCTCTGACCCTTTTCACGAAGCGGCGTAGTAGGTCACACCTTTGCCAGGGCGATTTCCCGCCGCTAACAATTGCTGAAGTCGCAACGGCGCCGTCGATCGAGACGCGGCGCTTTTTTCGCGCCGCTCCTGGCCACTGCGACCTACGCGATTGGGAAGAGGTTCATCTCCGCATGCGCTCCACGATCTCCAGCTCCGCCCGTCTGACCAAGGCCCACAAGTTCTCCGCCGCAGGCATCGCCACCGCCGGCCTCACCGCCGTGGTGTTCGCCGCGGTGCCCGGTATCGCCTCGGCCGCGGACACGCAGTCCGTCGCCGTGAAGCCGGTGGCCCAGAACGTCCACGCCTTCGGTGAGACGCAGGACGAGCAGCTGGCCGAGCGCTCCGCCGCCGCCGTCGCGCAGGCCAAGGCCGACGCCGGCACCGCCGTGAAGGCCAAGGCCAAGGCCGACGCGGACCGCGCGAGCCGTTCCGAGGCCCGCCAGCCCGTCAAGCCCGCCGCGGCCCCCGCGCCGGCGAAGAAGGCCTACGCCGACAACCTGGACGGCTGGATCAAGGAGTCCCTGGACATCCTGAAGTCCAAGGGCATCCCCGCCAGCTACGACGGCATCAAGCGCAATGTCATGCGTGAGTCGACCGGTAACCCCCGGGCGATCAACGACTGGGACGTCAACGCCGTCAACGGTGTCCCGTCCAAGGGCCTGCTCCAGGTGATTGACCCGACCTTCAAGGCGTACCACGTCGAGGGCACCTCCACGGACATCTACGACCCGGTCGCCAACATCACCGCGGCCTGCAACTACGCGGCCGACAAGTACGGCTCGATGGACCACGTCAACTCCGCCTACTAAAAAGCCCGCCCACTGAAAAGGCCGAGCGGACCACCGCCGAAGGGCGGCAGCACCCGGAAGGGACCGCTGCCGCCCTTCGGCATGTCACAGCCCGGTCACCTGACGTTGACCGCGGCCCAGGCGGCGCCGACCGCCCGGTGCTCGGGGCTGTCCGGCCCGTAGAGACCCGCGGCGGCGTACAGGGTGGCCGCGCGCACGCTCTGGTAGTTCGAGTTCGGCGTCATGCGCTCGGTGAGCGCCTTGAACAGGACCTTCTCGGCGGCCGCCCGGCCGATGCCGGTGACCGGGACACCGTCGTAGGTCGGGCTGTCGTAGAAGACGCTGTTGATCACCTTGGGCCCGCTGCCCTCGGCGAGCAGGTAGAAGAAGTGGTTGGCCGGGCCGGCGGCGTAGGCCGGGTTGATCTCGCTGATGCGCGGGTACCAGTAGTCCTTCGAGGCACCGTCCTTCGACGGTCGGTCCAGGTGGCGCAGGGTCTTGTCGCCTATGAGGTCCGCGTGCTCGGCGATGCGGTAGTCGCCGGGGTCGGCCTTATTGGCCGCGTGGAATTCCACCGCCACGGCGAAGGCGTCGCTCACCGACTCGCCCAGCCCCGCGGTCTCCCCGAAATAGTTGAGGCCGGCCGTGGCCGCGGTGACGCCGTGCGCCATCTCGTGCGCCCCCACGTCGATCCGGGTGAGGGGCCTGCGGGGGTCCGTGCCGTCGCCGTAGGTCATGCAGGACGACGTGAGGCTGTAGAAGGCGTTCACGTACATGTTCCCGTAGTGGACGCGGCTGCACGGCGCCCGCCCGTCGCCCCGGACGCCCTTGCGGCCGTGGACGCTCAGGTAGTAGTCCCAGAACACGGCGTGGATGTAGTGCGCGGCGACCGCGTCGGCCTGCTCGCCGCCCTCGCACCACACGTTGTCGTCGTCGGTGACCAGGGTGCCGTTCCCCGAGGTCCTGTGCTCCATGTCGTACGTCCTGTGGTGGCCCCGCACCGGGTCGTCGAGCTCGTAGCGGCCGGTGGTGGTGTTGTACGTGGTGTCGAGCGGGACTTCTCCGACGGTGCTTCCGCAGCCGACACCCGTGGCCGGGCCTCCCGCGGGGCGGGCCCCGGCGGGGGAGCCCGCCGCCTGTGCGGGGGCCGCTGTGAGGCCGGCGGCGACGGCGGAGCACAGCGCCGCAGTCAGCAGCGCGGCGCGTAACGGGCGTCTGGAGCGTGAACGCAGGGGAAACGGCATGGGGATGTCCTCTCGGTGGGACGGTGGATCACGGTGCGGTGCACGGAGACGCACGCCGACGGCCCGCGCTGCGCGACGCTCCGGGCGCTCTCCCGGCAGCCCGCTCCCACGGGTTCACGGCGGCCACACCATACTGCCGAGTGCTCCAACTCCCCAGCGTTGCACCGCACTTGTGGCGCCCACGGCCGCCGGACCCAGGCCGACCGCGCCCGTCCCCTGTTCGATTCCTTTATCGGTTCCCGGCCGCTGCCGTCCCCCTGTCGGGTGGTTTGGCCGGTCGCCCATGATCGGATCAACTCCCCCTGACCACACTGTCGTTCAGGTAAACCTGACGAGCTCACCTTGGGGGACGGAAATGGCCGGCGACACAGTGCTGTTCGCACTGCGCGAGGACCCGCTGGGGGACGGTGCCCAGGGCGAACAGCTGCGCAGGATCCGCAAGGCGGTGGAGGCCCACGGACCCGAGGTGCGCTGGGCCCGTACCGAGGCCGACGCGCGGGCGGTCCTGCGGACGGAGTCGGCCCTGGCGGCCGCGGTCGTGGAGTGGCACCTCTCGGACGGCGACGGCACCAAGGGCGAGCCCGGCGGGGCCGCGGTGCTGCGCCAGATCGGGCGGCGCTTCAAGAACCTGCCCGTTCTCCTCGTCATGGCGGACGACGCCGACGACGACCTCGACCGCCTGCCGCTGTGGGTCGCGGAGAGTGTCGTCGGCTACATCTGGCCGCTGGAGGACACCCCCGCGTTCATCGCCGGGAGGATCGCCGGCGCGGCACGCGCCTACCGCGAGACCGTGCTCCCGCCCTTCTTCAAGGCGCTGCGGCGGTTCGACGACGCCCACGAGTACTCCTGGCACACCCCCGCCCACGCCGGCGGCGTCGCCTTCCTGAAGTCCCCCGTCGGGCGCGCCTTCTTCGACTACTACGGCGAGCGGCTCTTCCGCAGCGACCTGTCCATCTCCGTCGAGGAGCTCGGCTCCCTCTTCGAGCACACCGGCCCCATCGGGGACGCGGAGCGCAACGCCGCCCGCATCTTCGGCGCCGACCGCACCTACTTCGTCCTCCACGGCGACTCCACCGCGGACCGCATGGTGGGCCACTTCTGCGTCTCCCACGACGAGATCGCGCTGGTCGACCGCAACTGCCACAAGTCCGTCCTGCACGGCCTGATCCTGTCCGGCGCCCGGCCCGTCTACCTCGTCCCCACCCGCAACGGCTACGGGCTGGCCGGCCCCCTGCCCCCGGCGGGCATCGCGGCGGCGGCCGTGGCGGACCGCATCGCCCGCAACCCCCTCATCCGGGGCGGGAGCCCGGCCGGTGCCGAGTACGCCGTGCTCACCAACTCCACCTACGACGGCATCTGTTACGACGCGCTACAGGTCGCGACGGAACTCGCCCCCAGCACCCCGCGCCTCCACTTCGACGAGGCGTGGTTCGCCTACGCCCGCTTCCACCCCCTCTACGCCGGGCGCTACGGCATGTCCGTCGGCCCCGACACCTTCCCCGGCCCCGGGCGCCCCACCGTCTTCGCCACCCAGTCCACCCACAAGCTGCTGGCCGCGCTGTCGCAGAGCGCCATGGTGCACGTCAAGTCCGCGCCCCGGGCCCCGGTCGAACACGAGCGCTTCAACGAGGCGTTCATGATGCACGGCACCACCTCGCCGCTCTACCCCGCCATCGCCTCGCTCGACGTCGCCGCCGGGATGATGGACGGGCCGCAAGGGCACTGGCTGATCGACGAGGCCGTCACCGAAGCCGTCCGCTTCCGTCAGGCCGTCGTCCGCACCGGCCGCCGCATCGCCACCGCGGGCGACCGGCCCGCCTGGTTCTTCGGCGTCTGGCAGCCCCCCACCGTCACCGACCCGGCCACCGGGGAACAGCACGCCTTCGCCGACGCCCCGGCCGACCTGCTGCGTACGCAACCCTCCTGCTGGCAGCTGGAACCGGGCGCCGACTGGCACGGCTTCCCCGGGCTCCGCGACGGGTACGCGCTGCTGGACCCGGTCAAGGTGACGCTCACCTGCCCCGGGATCGACGCGACCGGCGCCCAGGCCGAACGGGGCATCCCCGCCCGGGTCCTGACGGCCTACCTGGCGACCCGCAACATCGTCGTGGAGAAGACCGACAGCTACACCACCCTCATCCTCTTCTCCATGGGCATCACCAAGGGCAAGTGGGGCACGCTGCTCGACGCCCTGATGGACTTCAAGTCCCTCTACGACACGGACGCCCCGCTCGAACAAGTGCTGCCCGGGCTCCTCGCGCAATACCCACGGCGCTACGCCGGGACGACGCTGAGCGAGTTGTGCCACTCCATGCACGACCACCTGCGCCGGGCCGGCCTCGTCACCCTGCTGGACACGGCCTTCCAGGAACTGCCGGAGCCCGTCGCCCCACCCCAGTGGTGCTACCAGCAGCTCATCCGCTCCGGCACGGAGCGGGTCTCCCTCGCCGACGCCGCCGGACGCGTGGCCGCGGCCATGGTCACCGTCACCCCGCCCGGCATCCCCGTCCTGATGCCCGGGGAGTGCGTCGGCGCCGCCGACGGGCCGCTGCTGCGCTACCTCGGCGCGCTGGAGGCGTTCGACCGCGAGTTCCCCGGTTTCCGCAGCGAGACCCACGGCGTCACCGTGGATCCCGACACCGGCGACTACCGGATCGAGTGCGTCCGCGCGGACCGTCTCGGCGACCTCGCGTGAGGGGATGGCTGAGAACGGCGGGCGCGGTGTCGCTGGCCACGGCGGCCGTGCTCGTGGTGACGGGGGAGGCGGCCGCGGAGGACGCGGGCGCCGATGTCTCGGTCGGCGGTACGCCCGCGGTGACCGCGCTCGTCACCGGGCTGCCCAGGCTGGTGCCGCCGCACCCGCCCTCGCACGTCGGGGTGGACGCGCTGGGCGGCGCCGCGAGGGCCGAGGTGGTCGATACGGGGACGGGGTGCGTGAACGTCTCCGCGCGCGTCCTCTCCGTGGCGGCGGAAGTGTGGCTGACCTGCCGCGACGCGCCGCCGGCGCCGCCTGCGCCTGCCCCGCCTGTGCCGGCACCGCCTGCCCCGCCGCCTCCGGTGCCGCCGCCTGCCCCGGCACCGCCGGAACCGCCGGCACCGGAACCGCCCGCTCCACCGGCTCCTGAACCGCCGGCTCCTGCGCCCCCTGCTCCACCGGCTCCTGAACCGCCGGCTCCACCCGCTCCCGTTCCACCCGCTCCCGAGCCTCCGGCCCCTGAGCCACCGGCTCCTGCGCCTCCGGCACCACCGGCGCCTCCCGCACCGGCGCCTCCCGCACCGGAGCCCCCCGCGCCTGCGCCTCCAGCACCACCCGCACCTCCGGCACCACCGGCTCCGGCACCACCCGCTCCCGCACCTCCCGCGCCCGTACCGCCCGCCCCGGGGCCGCCTGCGCCGCCGCCGGCTCCTCCCGCACCCCCAGCCCCTCCCGCACCCGAGCCCGTGCCGCCGGCTCCGGCACCCCCGGCTCCTCCCGCACCACCTGCGCCGCCGGCGCCACCCACGCCTCCACTACCACCGGCCCCGCCCGCTCCGCCCGCTCCGCCCGTTCCTCCGGCGCCCCCGGCTCCCGCTCCTCCCGCGCCCGTCACGCCCGCTACACCCGCACCGCCGGCTCCGCCCGTCTCCGAGCCCCCGGCTCCGCCCGCGCCCGTTCCCGTCGTCAACGCACCACCCGCTGCGGCACCTTCGGCCCCCGTCCCCGCTCCCGCCCCCGCCCCCGCACCCCCTGCCCGGCCTCCCGCCCCGGTGCCGCCCACGCGTCCGGGGAGTCCGCCCCGCCCCCTCTACCGCAGCTCCGTCAAGTCCGCGACCCGGCCGTCGGACCAGCACACCTCGCAGGTCACGCGCGCCCTGCTGGTCACCGTCCCGGCCGTCCTGGCGGCCGCGCTGCTGAGGCCCCGGAGCGGCAGCCGGCGGAACCGCTGACACACCGGCCCCCCGGCTCAGCGGCGGTGGGTGACCAGCACGCGGGCGCCCCGCTCCGGGATCAGCGTCACGTGGTGGGCCCGCTGGGCCTCCGGCCGGGGGTGTTCCGGGTGGATGTCGTAGCGCGTGAGCACCTCGCGCAGCGCGACCGTCGCCTCCAGCAGCGCGAAGCCGGCGCCGGGACAGCGGCGGGCGCCGCCCCCGAACGGGATCCAGGTGTGGGGCGGGGGCTGTTCGTCCAGGAACCGTTCGGGGCGGAAGGCGTCCGGCCGGTCGTGGCAGGCCGGGTCCGACTGCACCGTCCCGATGGAGGGCATCACCGTGGCCCCGGCGGGCAGCCGGTATCCGCCCACGGTGAACGGCTCGGTGAGGCGCCGTGCCACCTCGTGCACGACCGGCTTCAGGCGCAGTGCCTCCTTGACGACGGCGGTGAGGTAGGCGTCGTCACCCTCGTCCGCGGCGCGCTGGGCCCGTCGCTGAAGTTCCGGCCGGCGGGCCAGCTCGTGCAGCGCCCACGCCAGGGCCGTCGCCGTCGTCTCGTGGCCGGCCAGCAGCAGCGTCACCAACTGATCCCGCAGCTCCGCGTCGCCGAACCCGCCGCCCTCCCCGGCCGCCTCGCTCTCCGCTCCGGCCTGCAGCAGCCGGGAGAGGACGTCGGTCCTGCCGCGCAGATCCGCGGCGCCGCGCCGTTCGGTGATCTCGGCGTACAGGAGCCGGTCGAGCCCCTGCTGGTGGGCCAGGTGCCGGCGCCAGGGCCCGAAGCGGTGGAGCAGCGGGTACGGCAGGCCGAGGAGGGTGAACGGGCCGAGGTCCGCGACGCCGCGCACCTGCGGGCGCATCCCCGACAGCCGCGCCCGGTCGGTCACGCCGAACACCACCTGGAGGATCACCTCCAGGGTCAGCGCCTGCATCCGGCGGTGGGAGGCGAAGGCGCGTCCCTCCGGCCACTGCTCCACCTCGGACCGGCTCAGCTCGCCGACCATGGCCCGGTAGCCGGCCAGGGCCGTGCCGTTGAAGGCGGGCACCAACAGCCTCCGGGCGCGGCGGTGTTCGTCCTCGTCGGTGAGCAGGAGCGAGTGGCTGCCCAGCACCGGGCCGATGATCATGTTCCCCTCGCCCGCGTGCAGGACCTCGACGGGGCCGGAGAACACGGTCCTGATGTCCTCCGGCCGGGTGAGGATCACCAGCTGCCGGGCGGGCGCCGCGAGCCGGAGGGTGAACACGTCACCGTACCGGCGGCGCAGCAGCGGGAACAGCCGGTGGCGGTACCGCGAGAACAGCAGGGTCTGCGCCACGGCCGGCAGCCGCGGGCCCGGCGGCAGCCCCGCCGTCGTGCGAGCGGTGTCGCCGGTCATCCGCAACTCCCGACGGTCGGATCGGTGTCGGGGCCCGGCCCCGGGGGCCCGGCCCGGCTTCACGGTAGCAGCGGGGGCCCGGCCGCGGTCAGGACGAACGCCGGGGGCTCTCGCAGGCGATCAGCTCGCCGAGCGCCCGGATGCCGCCCGTCGCCAGGGCCCTGCGCTGCCGGGTGGCCGGGGCGCCGCGGGCGAGGAACCCCCGCAGCAGGGAGGCCACTTCGTGGCCGTCGCCGTTGTCCGCCAAGGCGGGTGCGAGGTGTTCGAGCAGGTCGCGGACGAGGGCGGCCGCGGGCAGCGAGCGGCAGGGGAGGCCGATGAGCCGGTCGCCGAGGCCGTGGCGCGCCGCGTGCCAGTTCGCCGCGTGCAGGACCTCCGGCGGGCAGGGGGGCACGGGCAGCCCGGCGTCCTCCTCGCGCAGGGCGGTGGCCACCAGCGCGCGGACGATACCGGCGAACATCACCGCGTCCTCGACCGTCAGCTGCACGTCGAAGCAGCGGACCTCGATGGTGGGGTAGTGCTCGGAGAGCCGGGCCTGCCAGTAGATCTGCCCGGTGTCCGCGATCGCGCCGGAGGACACCAGGTCCGCGACCCGCCGGTCGTAGTCCGGGCCGTCGGCGAAGGCGGGCGGCGGGCCGGCGACCGGCCAGCGGCCGAAGATCACCGTGCGCCAGCTGGCGAAGCCGGTGTCCTCGCCCCGCCACAGCGGGGAGTTGCCGGCCATGGCCACCAGGACGGGCAGCCAGAGCCGGATCCGGTTCAGCACGGCCACTCCCGCCGACCGGTCGGGCACGGCGGCGTGCACGTGCATGCCGTTGACGAGCTGTTCGTCGACCAGACACGCCCCCCGCGCGCTCAGTTCCCGGTAACGGGGCTTGTCGGTGACCGGCGGGTGCCCCGGGCCCGTGAGCGGGGCGGCTCCCGAGGCGATGGCCCGGCAGCCGGCGGTGGCGGCCGCGGCCGCGATGGCGTGGCGCAGCCGCAGCAGGTGCCGGCCGAGCTCGGCCAGCTCCCCGCAGACGGGGGTGGCGACCTCCACCTGGGCCAGGAGCAGCTCCGGCTGGATCTCGCCCGCACGGGCGATCGTCTGCAGTCCGGCCGCCGCCCGGACCTCCTCCGCCAGGGGCAGGGGCACGGCGGTGTCGGGGTCGAGCAGGAGGTACTCCTCCTCGACCCCGAGGGTGATCACGTCACGGCGGGTGCCACCGCCGTGCGCGTGCGCGCCGGGCACCGGGGCGCCGCCGGGGGAGTCCCGCGGCGGCGCCCCGGT